>PWNW01000356.1 GCA_003557605.1 Spirochaetaceae bacterium | reverse complement strand
GCGGTTTAAGGGCAGCAGGAGGAGCCGTGCTCCAAAAAAGCCCCAGCTTCCGGCTGTAATCTGCTCCATCTGCGAAAAACCGATTGACATAATCTCCACCGCTGTAAGCGGTTTTCAGAAAGAGGAGATTGCCCATATTGAATGCGTCATCGGTCATCTGGAGGAGTCCCAGGATCTCACGGACCGTCAAAAGGTAGTCTACATCGGTCAGGGGAGTTTTGCCGTAGTTGAGTACAAAAATGCGCAGAAGCACGGAAGCTTCACGGTGGTGAAGAAGATTGCCCATGAGGATGGAGAGCAGAAAAAGCAGCTGAAGGCTAGCATCCAGGACCGGCTTCCCGAAATTCGGCTGTTGTAGGAGGGGTTGATGAAAAAGGCGGTGCTTCCCGGGACATTTGATCCCCCCACCTTGGGACATCTGAACGTTATTGAGCGTTCTGCGAAGCTCTTTGATTCCCTTTTCGTGGTGATAGCCGTAAATACCTTGAAGCAGTGCCTGTTCTCAGAAGATGAGCGCGTAGACATGATGAAGCACCTGCTGAAGGATATTCCTAATGTGACGGTGCATTCCTGGCATGGACTTGTGGTTGATTTCTGCAGGGACCATGAGGTTTCTGTAATAGTCCGGGGAGTCAGGGCCCTGGCTGATTTCGGGTATGAGTTTGAGCTGGCAATGACCAATAAGCAGCTGAACCCTGACATAGATATTGTGTTCATGCCGACGGACCCGAAGTACTTTGTGCTTCGTTCCTCGGCGATCAAGGAAATGGCCTCCCATGGGGCGGACATCACGAAGATGGTTCCGGAGTATGTGGCGGGGATGCTGAAAAAGAAGATGGGTATTTGACAATAATGCCTGATTCTGTTGACAAAAAACATGATTTTCGGTTACTGTTCAGGTAACCATATCTGTATAAAGAATTCTATTTTGAGAAGGGGATGATACAATATGGCTGTTCCTAAGTATAAGACTTCCAAGGCGAGGACTCGTGCTCGTAAATCGGTGAATATGAGACTGAGCGCACCAAACCTGGTGGAGTGCGGTACATGCGGCAATAAGGTGCTTCCGCACCGGGTCTGTCCGAAATGCGGTTTCTACCGGGGCAGGCAGGTGCTTGAGATTGAAGACATCGGATAACAGAAGGAGAATAGTATGGACGATCTTTTTGCAAAGATGAAAGGCCTGATCGCCGAGAAACTTGAAATCGAGGAAGATACGATTACCCTCGATTCTTCTTTTCGTAAGGACCTGGGTGCAGACAGCCTCGACACCTATGAGCTGGTCTATGCCATCGAAGAAGAGCTGGGAATCACCATTCCTGATGAGAAGGCGAATGAATTTGAGACTGTACGTGATGCGGTGGAGTTTCTTGAATCACAGATGAAGAAGTAGGGGAATCCAAATCCTGCGGACGCCATGATGATTCCAAAAAATGAGGAGCAGTTTCGTCCTTCAGTCCCGAAGATTACTTCGGACCGGAGGAAAGAACTGCTCCTGTTTCAGAAACACGCTCATATCAGGTTCAGGAGGTTAGAGCTGCTGAACCTGGCCTTTTCTCACCGCTCCTATGCCAATGAGCATGAGATGGATGTGGACAACAACGAGAAACTGGAGTTCCTCGGTGACAGTGTCCTCGGTCTTGTGGTGAGCGAATACCTGTTCACCAGCTATCCCGGCATGGTTGAAGGTGATTTTGCCCGTATTAAATCCTTTGTGGTCAGCGAGGAGAGCCTGAGCGCTGCAGCACGGAAGGTAAAGGTCGACAACTACATTCTCATCGGAAAGGGTGAGGAGTACTCCGGGGGCAGGTCCAAGAAGGCTATTCTTGCGGACTGTCTTGAAGCGATCATCGGGGCATACTACCTGGATTCGGGGTACGGAAAGGTGAAGCAGTTCATCCTTGATATCCTTATTCCTGAAATCGACAAGGTACTGGAAAACCGTCACAAGAAAGACTACAAGACCCTCCTGCAGGAATATGTCCAGAAATCCTACAAAACCTATCCCCGGTATTCGGTGGTGAAGAAGTCCGGTCCTGACCACAATCGTCAGTTCTGGGTTTCAGTAACGGTGAACGGGGAAACCTTCGGTCCCGGGAAGGGAAAAAACAAGAAGGAAGCAGAGCAGGAAGCTGCCGGTAAGGCATATATCCAGCTGGCAGGGGAAGAAGAGGACTAACGGTCCGCCAGATAGGTGCTGTAGTAGTTCCGTGCAATGGAAAGCAGGGTATCTCTGGTATTGAGGGACGGATCATCCAGCACTGCCTCCAGCAGCGCATTGAGTATTGTTCCAATCTCTTTCCCCGGGGGCAGTGAGAGCTCCTCCATCACATCAGCGCCGTTTACCGCCAGGTCCTTGAGTCCCAGGGCATCCTGGTCAAGGCGAATCCGTTCTATCCGATTGCGCAGTTCATCGGTTCCGTCCTTCTTCAGGTATCTTCCGAAGGTGCCGTACTGGTCGGCACGTCTGAGAGCAAACAGGTCATCCAGCACTTCGTATCCCGCCTGGGACAGGAATCTGCGCACTGCAGCATCGCTCCATTGCGGGGTGTAGGAGAACATATGCAGACGTATCAGGTGCAGGATGTATGAAGTATCGGAATTTGAAAAGCGAAGTCTTCTGAGTATCTTCTCGGCCTTCTCAGCGGAAATCTGCTCATGGCGGTGAAAGGTGGGAATGCTTAGTTCATCCTCATCTAGCGAGCAGGGCTTGCCGATGTCATGGAGGAGGGCCGCCCACCTCAGGAGGATATCAGGGGGTGCACCGTCGCAGCTGTATATGCTGTGGCGGTACACATCATGGATATGATTCCCCTTCTGGGCAACCCCGTATCCCTCCAGCAGTTCCGGCATGATATGCTCCATCAAGGAGGCTGTACGCAGGTATTCAAGGCCGATGGAGGGCACCTCTGAGGACATGATGCCGTTGAGTTCATCACGAATCCGCTCGGCAGAGACCCTGGTGATCTGTGCTGCGGCATCCTGTACTGCCTGGAAGGTCTTCTCTTCAATGGTAAAGCCCAGCTGACAGGCAAAGCGGCATGAGCGCAGCATCCGCAGGGAGTCTTCTGAGAACCGCTCCCGGGGATCTCCCACAGACCTAATGGTCCTTTGTGCAAGGTCATCAAGGCCCCCGTGGTCGTCAATCAGCTCCCCGGTCAGGCAATGCACCGCAAGGGCGTTGACCGTGAAATCCCTGCGTTTGAGGTCTTCATGGATTGAGTCTGAATAGGTGACTTCATCAGGGTGTCTGGCGTCAGAATAGGTTCCGTCGCTTCGGAAGGTGGTAACCTCAAATGTCCAGTTCCGGTACAGCACGGTGACGGT
>PWNW01000354.1 GCA_003557605.1 Spirochaetaceae bacterium | reverse complement strand
GAAGCCTTCGTGCTTCCAGAGGAGTTACCAGGGAAACCGCTGTACCGGTTTTTCCTGCCCTGCCGGTCCTTCCGGTCCTGTGGAGGTAGTTCTCAGCATCGAAGGGAACTGCATAGTTCACCACATGGGTCAGGTCGGGGATATCAAGTCCGCGGGCAGCGACATCGGTTGCTGCAAGGACGGTGACCCAGCGTTTCCTGCAGGCGTCAAGGATCTTCTCCCTCTGTCCCTGTGATATGTCGCCGTGGAGTGCTTCCGCCCGATAGCCCCGGGACTTCAGCTGTGCGGCGACCTTGTCGGTATCAGCCTTGGTTCTGCAGAACACCAGGCCGTAGAAATCCTTGCTGGAATCAATGATCCGGCAGAGGGCTTCAAGCTTGTCCTGCTCACGAACTTCAATGTAGGTCTGTTCAGTGAGTTCTTCACCGGATGATTCTTCGCGGATCACAATCTGCTCATAGGAGCGCATGTATGTTTCTGCAAGGGTGAGGATTCTTTTGGGCATGGTAGCTGAGAACAGGGCGGTTCGCCTCTGCTTCGGCATAGCGCTCAGGATGGTCTCAATATCTTCAATGAAACCCTGGTTGAGCATCTCATCGGCTTCGTACAGAACTGCATGAGTAACCTCAGATAGGTCCAGGGTCTTTCTGGAAAGATGGTCCAGCACCCGTCCCGGGGTGCCCACCAGGATATGGACTCCGCGCTTCAGGGTCCTGATCTGTGAACCGATGGGCTGTCCGCCGTATATTGGGGTAATAACATATCCCCTGGATCCCTGGAGAGAATTCAGCTCCTCCGATACCTGGATCGCCAGTTCCCTGGTGGGAACCAGGATAACTGCCTGGGGAAGCCTTCTGTCTGAGCGGATGGTCTCCAGCAGTGGTATGCCGAAGGCAGCGGTCTTTCCAGTTCCTGTCTGGGCCTGTCCTACCAGATCGGTTTCTGAATTGAGAAGCAGGGGAACAGCCTGTATCTGAATTTCCGTGGGGATCTCAAATCCCTTAGTTCTGAGGGCCTCTAGGGTCTTCTCTGAAAGGCCCAAGGAGGCAAAGGTGCGTAAAGATTTCTGCATGAATATTTCCTATATCTATGAGTATTACAGGTACATTATCAAGCGGCATACTCTGTACATCATGATATAGACATCGGCGGTATGGTAGCGTGATTTGCAGTACACTTGAACACCATTCTACAGGAATTGTGAAAACTATGCAATGAGGAAAAGACAGCACTTGGAGCAGACTCTGAAATTCGAAGGAGTATGCCATGACTCTGATGAATTATGGGACAGCGTCTTAACAGGATCAATTTTTTTGTTTCGTTGATGGTGAAACCCTTCTGCTAATATTTTCTTGACAGACGTCCGAAATAGGGTTGTTTTCTTTGATGCTGTCGCTCTCAATAGTCAATGATTACCTGGTATTACTGGACAATTCGACAGCCTTTGCTAAGGTCGGATTCTACCTTGAGCAGCAAAAAACCGCATTGATGGTAGAAGAATCCTTTCTTCAGAAACTGGAACAGCATAAGCCTAAAGGTCTGCATCACATGCAACGGCAGAACAGAAAAGATGGCATCCTGCTGAAAGGATGGAATCTGCTGGTGCCTGGTGAATTGATAAACAGGTCCTGGGGAGATGTGATATGATTATATCAGGAAAAGAGATAATCCGTTCAGACCAACGGCCTGCAGCCGTAAGTCTAGCCGAAAACACCCGGATTTACATACATGTGAACTCTGCATAAAAGTTACACTCAAGGTTTTGAGAGGTCAGTTTCTGCCGGTATTCAGGAAGTTCACGATCTCCTGAAAACTCTTGCCGCTATTGATGAAGGCCTCCATTATCTGACGGGTTTGATGCTCCATCTTCTGTACCAGAAGTTTTTCCAGATTGTCGGCCATGGCATCGTATTTCGCTTACGTCTTTACCAGGTTTCCTGAGTCTTTGCAGTCTGAGCTTCAATTGAAGTAATGCTCTCCGTTCTCGTCATCTCCTTCGTTACTGAGTGAGGTCATCAACGACTTGCCGTCAGCAAGCAGCCTGCCGATTTCAGTTGCCTTGAATCTCACATAATGTTCATCCAGGCCGAAAGCATTGAGAATTGTTTTCTGCCTCTTCGTCACTGCATGATCAAGCCGGTATGTTCCATTATTCCTTCTGACCATCTCAATCTTCTCAAGTTCTCTGATGGCCTCGGGAACTGTCATATAGTTAGGTCTCGTTTCGATTCTGAACCGTTCCTCCTTTAGGAGTGTGTAGATCCTATTGCGTATGATGAGAGCCACGAATTCGATGAACATCTTGGAAGAGAGCGCATTTTGAGACTGATCCAGCATGCTCCTTGCTCCCAGAAAGGTCTTCTCTGAGCTGAATAGTTTCTCCGAAGAGTCTCTTCCCTTGTACAGGATGAGCGCTTGTTCAGCACTCATCTTTTCAGAAGTGACAATGCAGTAATATCCGCACAGGGCCAGTTCAGATTCAATAACTGAAGCTTTCTCTTGTGCGTATAGGAATGTATCTCCTTTGCCGTAGTAAATGTCGAAATAATGAGAGATGTTCCTGCTGAAAGAGATCACCTGACCTTCAACACGCCCAAAGAACTCCTTGCAGCTTTCAATTCTCTGTTCCAGCAGTTCCCGCTCAGCTGCCTGACGTCCACTGCTGTAGTAGATGTGGAAGTGACGGTCCTTGGTGTCATCCGTATACAGTCGGGATGTAACTGTAGTCCCGTAGACCCTATAGGGTCGAATGGCACATTCACGGGAGGTCTCGAACGTGTGCAACCTGCTGAGGACCAGGGATGATACGAGATCCTTCATGCCTTTGACCATGATGATGAAGCTGCAGCCGTGCTCATCCATGTATCGGATGTTGTCTTTGCTGAAGTGCCCCCTATCCAGGATGAAGCCCATGCTTCTGTACCCGTACTCGATCGCTTTATCCACAAGAAAGCTGAACTGGGAAACATCATTGATGGATCCCGGGTAGTCCTCAAAGAACAGAGGAACCTGGTTGGTCTTGTCAAATGCAAGAGCGAGATTGAAAATGGGGAATCCTTTATCATCCTTGGCTTTACCGAACTCCACGAGGTCGACGTCCCCTGCCTGGAAGTTCTTGTTGGTCGAGTCGTAGGAGATGTATACATGTTGTCTTCGATCCCGTCCGGCGTTCCAGCTGTCCAGGAAGCCGATGGTTTGGTCCTCTTTGATGGAGTTCAGCAGTCTGGAAACCTCCGAATCGCTGTAGATTCTCATATTGTGTGAAAACAGAGGATGGGAGAACGCAAAGTCAGGATAGTATTGTGCCGCATTATCTTCATTGATGATGGAGCAGCACAAAAGATCAAG
>PWNW01000338.1 GCA_003557605.1 Spirochaetaceae bacterium | reverse complement strand
GGTATGAGCACCATGGAGCAGGTGGAAGAAAACCTGAAGTGCGCTGAGACGGCATTCCCTAATTCTCTCATCCCTGAAGAGCTTGCAGCCATAGAGTCGGTGAAGAATCTGTATACAAGTAAAATACAGATTCCCTGCACCGAATGCGGTTACTGCATGCCCTGCCCTCACGGTGTGAACATCCCAAAGGCCTTCAGTCTATACAATGCAGCATGCATCTTTGACGAGGTAGAGGATAACAGGAGAAAATACCGTCAGTTCTTAACGGGTAATGAAGCATCTCTCTGTACTGCATGTGGTACCTGTGAACCCCTGTGCCCGCAGGGCATCCCGATTATCGAATCCCTGAAGGCTCCTGTTAAGATGTTTGAATCCGGCAGCTAAACTGCCAGCAGGGCCGTTGCTGTGGTGAAATAGATCAGCAGTCCGGTTATATCCACCAGCGTGGTGATTGCCGGGCTTGCCACCACTGCAGGGTCCAGCTTTGCCTTTGACACCACCATAGGAAGAAGCGCCCCAATCAGCGTAGCGGATATCACCTGAAAACTCAAAGAAAGTGCTATCACCCAGGCGATATGTACAAGATCAAACCCTGCAGGAATTACCGTATTTCTGGAAAGAAACATCACCCGCCCAAAAGCAAGCAGCCCGAGAATCCCGGAAATCATCAGGGCTATCCTCAGCTCCTTCCATACAACCAAAAAAATGTCCTTAGACTTCACATCACCAAGCGCTAAAGACCTGATCACAACCGTTGCAGCCTGGCTTCCGGTATTTCCCCCCGTATCCATCAGCATGGGAAGATATAATGCAAGAATCATCATAGTTGAAAGTGTTTCTTCAAAATGATGCAGCACCACTCCTGACATGATTCCCATGAAAGCAAGAATCACAACCCAGTAGATGCGGTTTCTAAAATGGGTTGTTACCGGTGTAGCGAGATATCCGTCGCTGTCATGACTTCCAGAAATTGCCATGAACTTCTCAATATCCTCTGTATACTCCTCTTCAATAACGTCAAGAGCATCGTCATGGGTAACAATACCAAGCAGTGTATTATCTTCGTTTATAACCGGAATAGAAATTCTGTCATATTTTGCAATGGTCCGGGCTACTGATTCCTGATCGTCTAAAGCATAGGCATAGATCATTTCCTTGGACATGAAGTCCCGGATGATTTTATCAGGTTTTGCCAGGATAAGGTCCTTCAATGTTGCAAACCCGATAAGTTTATGCTCTCCGTCCACCACATATGCATTGTAGATGGTTTCCTTGTCAGATGCCTCCTGACGGATAAGATCAATCGCCTGCTGTGCAGTAATATTGTCCGGGAGGCTTACATATTCAGAGGTCATCACCGAACCTGCAGTGCCCTCTGGATAAGATGCAAGGTTTCTGATGTCTGTCCGTTCTTTTTCAGCAAGAGCGGACATAAGTTTCTCAGCAATATCTTCAGGCAGACGTTTTATGAGGTCAACACGGTCATCATGGGACATGTATGTGACCAGAGTGGCCAGTTCCCGTCTGGAAATGTGCTGGGCAACATCTGTCTGCATCGACACTTCCAGATGGGAAAAAATGTCAGCCCTCAGTTGCGGAGACACTCCCCTGATAATGTTCCAAACATCATCATACTCGAAATCTACAAGCAAACCTGCCATGGAAGCGGGGTGAAGTGTTTCACATAAAGATTTCAGGACCTTGGTGTCTTTGTTTTTTAATGCGGTTTGTATTCTTTTTGTCGGATTGTAGCGAATCATGACGCACCTCCCTGTTTAAACAGCCAAGTCCTTCTCTGCTGTTTCGGAGGCAGTCATCGGAACAGTAACTGAACTATTCCCGAATTCGGCACAGAAGGAACTGACTGGTTACGAAATGTTTTTTTTCCGGACACAGGCCCGAACTAATCTGAGACGACAGGATACATAAAAAGGGATCTTCACTATTATTCGGCCTGCTCGGCTCGCTCATGTCTTTCCTCCTATGCAGTAAAAAGATGATACATTCTTTACGAACATACCGTGTTATTACAGGTAAACCATAATACATTATTGCATGTTGCACAATAGGAATAATCATTCTTACGTTTCATTTCTCAAGCTCATGGCTGCTTTTCCTTAAGAGAAATGCAAGCAGAACCGGTTTACCCACAACACATATATGTTTTTGTCTTGTGCCTTCTATTCCTTATAGTGCATCAATTTATATGAATATTCGTGCAGTTCTGGTGTAAAATTTTTTCAGCTAATATATTGCAGAGATTCTCCATTTGGATTTGTCCCGTGGAAAGGGCCATGAATCATTGCATAGTACGTATCCCCTATGAAAGGGTACAGGCTTTAGTTCCAATCTTGGTTCCTTCTGCTGCATTTCAGGGGGTTTTACTATGGGTCCTTTCAAATCTGCGATGCATCAAGATTGCCCCGCTGAGAGCCACGTTGAGTGATTGAACTTTTTCATCAGCAATAGGTATCTTCACTCGATGTGCTGACATTGAAAGCACATCATCTGATAACCCGCCTCCTTCGTTTCCGAGAGCAAGTACAAAACGGTCAGCTTTTCCCAGCACCCCAAACTCTGGAACACCTGTAAGATCAGCCGCAGTCAGTACATACCCTGCTGAGACGAGTTCCCTGGCAAGATCAAGATAGCCTTCAGTTCTTCTCACCCACAGAGTCAATATGGTTCCTGCAGATGACTGCACGCATTTTGCCGAAAAGGGATCCGCACATTGCCTGGACATCAGTACACCGCTGAATCCAAAAGCAGCCCCCGTCCTGATAAGCGTCCCAATATTGCCAGGATCCTGAACATCCTCCAGCAGCAGAACACTATCACCAATCTCTCCAGGGAGTTTATGCTCATAGACCCCTTCAGGAAGTTCAGCAACTGCGGCTATTCCTTGAGGGGTTTTTGCAGAACAGATTGAATGCATTTTTGAACGGGAAATCATTCGCTTTGGAAACCCATGGAACATATCTGCGGCTTCCGGAACACAAAGAAGTTCGATAATTTTATCTGGATTGTTTCGGATGAACTGCCCTACCGCACGTTCACCTTCAATAAGAAATGCTCCGGCATCTGTCCGGCCTTGTGATGAGGAGAGTTCACGATACCAGCGAAGCGGCCGCATTCCATCCTCTGAATATCGGTGTGCCATAGTTCCCAGCTTGTTCCCCTTTGCTTGATTTATAGGTGTAATGATAGGTGAATACACCGCAGAGGTCAATCACAGTACTTGTATGGTACTTGAAACGGCAAGGAATAATTACTGACATCTGAAGAAATCATATGAGTGAAAAAAGCTTCAAAGATCAGGTAAGCACCCTATTCCAGCAAATCATGGGCTCT
>PWNW01000113.1 GCA_003557605.1 Spirochaetaceae bacterium | reverse complement strand
GGGGAACCGGTTCCCCTCTTCATCGGTGATGATTCGTTCGGTAATTCCGAAGGCGAGCCGGTCATAGGAATATATGAGGTAATCGTCAGAAAGGTCTTCAACGATATAGTCCCAGGTGTGCAGGTTGGAGAGAAACCCATGGAGCATGACCATGGCCTGACCGCCTTCCCCGAAGGTTTTATAATGGATTTCAAATCCGTCGATATTAATGAATTTGCTGTCCTCCTGCGCCAGTTCCCGATGGGATACCAGCCCTTCGATATCGGGGAGGGTCCTGCATCCTGCAAGCATGATAATGACCAGTACCGCTGCTGCTCCAAGTTTTTTCATGATTCCTTCTCCTTATTTCAGCACCCGTTCAGGATTGCGGGCATTCCATGCGGGCCAGCTGCCGCTGTACCACCCCCTGATAACCTGCAGCACATGGTTGTGAAAGGGTTCCACCCTCCGATACCTCCACCGGTCAAGGGCGAAGGGGTTTTCCTGATCATCCTGAAGGGTATAGCTCAGTGAATACCTTCCCAGACTCATGACGGACCCCGGTTTCAGATACAGCACCGACGGACGCCTGAGCTTAAGCAGTTTTGTGTTCTGGTCCTCATGTATGATTCTGCCGTCAAAGGTCCTCTCCTCCCACGGCAGGGCATCACGGTCTTCGGGGGACATCCAGAAATACCGAAACCCTGTCAGAATATACGCCCCGGGGGACAGGTTCTCTTTGTAGAAGATCATGCCGGCAAAGGGACTGAGTTCATGGATGCTGAAGTCAACTTCCTTACCGCCGGGCCCGATTACCACGGGATAAAACCCTGATTCAGGAAGATTGATCATGGTCCTGGATGCAGCAGTTCCCCGCTGACCTTCTGTGAACGGGATCAGTTCAACTGCCAGCAGCGATGAAGCCTCGCTTTCAGGGGGATCAACGAAGGGAGGAATCTCCTCCCTGAGCCGAGGCACCCCTGCTGCGCAGGAGACCAGCAGGAACAGCACCGCAGAAAGCATCAGTGCCCGCATCATTCCTCCTGTTTAAGAGTCTGTTCAATGAAGGGCACCATCTTCTCCGGGGCAAAGGCAGGAGAGAACCGCTTTACGGGCTTTCCTGTCCTGTCTACTACAAACTTGGTAAAGTTCCACTTGATGGTGCTTCCAAGCAGCTGGGGCAGTGATTTCTTGAGATATGCAAAGATCGGATGTGCATGTTTTCCGTTCACATCAACCTTTTCAAACATCGGAAAACTGACACCGTAATTGATGTAGCAGGTCTGCTCAATGTCCTTCTGGTCCCCAGGTTCCTGATTGGCAAACTGATTGCAGGGAAACCCTAATATTACGAGTCCCTTTTCCTTATATTCCTGATACAGCTCCTCAAGTCCCTTATACTGGGGGGTAAACCCGCACTTGCTGGCGGTGTTCACCACAATAATAACCTTGCCTTTCCAGGTCTCCATGGAAACCTCTTCCCCCTGAAGCGTCTTCGCTGTGAAATCATAAAATTGATCTGCCATATATCCTCCGTTACACTATAAGTATAGCAATACAGCACTGCATGGGGAAAGGGAAATATCTGGACGGCTTCAGGTACGGTACAGTTTGTCAGGCTGGTGTCATTAAAAAGATGAGGGCAAGGACCGGCTCTCTGCCAGTCCTTGTCCGTCATTACTGCAGCTGTTACGTGAATAAAAGCGTTCAAGACCTCTCACATTTGCGGGTTTATTCAGCTTCCACCAGGTGTCCATCTGCATGGAACAGGCTGAACTGGTGCATAGTTTTCTCATCAACAGCCCGCTTCGGCTTCTGCTGGTCATTTACGATTATGTTCTCCCATGCCCCGTGAATCAGAAACAGTGTCCGAACCTCATGCAGATTCTGATTTATTTTGATTGAAAGATTTTTACCCTGGGCTTTCCAGTTAATCTCTATACTTCCCTGAGAAAGATCAAAGCGCTCTGTGCCGACAGCTGCATCCTGCAGAAATATCTCAACCATAATGTCATCGTATTTGTCACCGGTGAACTGGGTAACCGGTGAGCGAAGCAGGGCATGGCCGTCACGGAGGTACAACGGCATCTTCTCTAAGGGGCAGGTCTCTTGAGCATAGCCGCCGCCTTGAAGTACTTCCGCTGATCTGAGGTCAAACCAGTTACCTCCCGGCAGATATCTCAGGACTTCGTCTGATTCTTTAAGCACCGGTACAACCATCAATGCATCTCCAAGCATAAACTGGGTATCTAATGACCCGCATACTGGGTCATTAGGAAACTGGTATACCAGTGGTCTCATCAGTGGAGCTCCTGTATCATAAGCATCATGAGACAATGCCTCAAAATAGGGCATCAAGCTGTAGCGAAGACGGGTAAACGTTCTGACGACTTCCACCGCTTTTTCACTTATTGCCCAAGGATCCCTGTCTGACCATCCGTGGAGCCGTGCCTGAGGAGAAAGCAAGCCGAACTGGGCCCATCGGCAGTAGAGCTGCTCATCGGGAACACCTTTAAAACCCCCGATATCGTGGCTCCAGTGTGCAAATCCGGAAAGACTGAAGTTAAGGCCCGATCGAAGTGAACTGGCCATGTCTTCCCAGGTACAATGAGGGTCCCCTGCCCAATGTGTCGGATACCGCTGTGTCCCTGCCCAGGCTGTTCTTGCCCAGACAAACCCGTTTCCAGTCTCCTGCTTTGTGACCTCAAACACACAGCTGTTATATAACTCTGCTATTCGGTTATGCATTTCCTTTCCCGTTGTCCCGTCATGGGCAATGCAGTCATCAGGAATTGCCTCACCGAAGTCAGTCTTGAAGACATCAACACCGGATTTAATCATCCGACGGTGGATATCCTGCCACCAGGAATATGCTTCAGGGTTGGAGAAGTCAACAATACCTGTTGCAGGCATCAGGTCCTCTCTCCAGGTCAAAGCTATATAGCTTTTTCCGTCACGATCTTTCAGCAGGTAGCCCTTTTCATCAGCTTCTTTGAACAAATCTGAATATATTGAGATATAAGGATTTTCCCAAACAGAAACAGTAAACCCGAGATTATGCATTTCAGCCAGCAGCTTTTCCGGTTCAGGAAACCTCTTGGGGTCCCAGGTGAAATCATTCCAGTAATCATCTCGAAGCCAGAAACAGTCAAAATGGTAGACATCAACGGGTATCTCCAGGTTTCGGTACTTCTCAATCTGGGTCTTTACCCGTTTTTCATCAGTCTCAATAAAGTAGGTGGAAATCCAAAGCCCTAAGGCCCACCGTGGGATCCTTGGGGGGCGTCCTGTAAGTCGTGTATACGTTTGAAGGATTTCTGCAGGAGTATCTCCAAAGAAGAGGAACAGTTCCATGGAACTGTCTTCATGGGTCACTGCCGTACTCCTGTTTGACGTGCAG
>PWNW01000344.1 GCA_003557605.1 Spirochaetaceae bacterium | reverse complement strand
GCTGATTTGGAATGACGCACCATGGATTTTCCTCTATAATGCTGCCCAGATCAATGCCGTCGGCACCCATGTTGAAGGACTGATTCACCATCCGCTTGAAAACCTCAGTGCATGGGACGCTTCGTTCCGCTAAGATGTATTTATACCTATGACAGCAGCCTTGCCCGTTGAGGCAGGGCTGCTGCACTTCATACGTGACGGTAATATCTCCGTTTTTGCATATCGCTTCATACGGAGGTGTTCATAACAGGAGAGATTGGATTGTATCAATATATTGCTCGAAGACTGCTTCTGACCATTCCTGTGGTTTTAGGTGTGTCAATCATCGTTTTTTCCATTATCCGCTTCATTCCCGGCGACCCTGCCAGAGCTATAGCTGGAGTGAATGCCACACCTGAGTTCATTGAACAGGTTAGAGTTCGCTATGCACTTGATCAGCCGATATATATCCAGTACGGAAGGTTTTTATCAGGGATGGTCCAGGGAGACTTAGGGAATTCAATATTCAGCGGCCGTCCGGTTACCACCGAAATTGGTGAACGGTTTCCCCGTACCCTGCTTCTCGCCACAATATCCCTGGTAATTGCCACGGCTATCGGGGTTACTGCCGGCATTGTATCGGCTACAAAACGCAATTCAATATTTGATAACGCCAGCATGTTTATTGCCCTTGTGGGGGTGGCCGCTCCGGTGTTCTGGATGGCGCTGATGCTTCAGCTGCTGTTTTCCGTCAGGCTCGGACTGCTTCCTGCCACCGGTATCGGGACAATACGTCACCTAATTCTGCCCAGTCTGACCCTCGGCACCGCCAGTGCCGCTTTGATGGCACGAATCACCCGGTCAAGCATGCTGGACGTACTAAGGCAGGACTTTATTACTACCGCCCGCTCAAAGGGACTCAATGAACGACTAGTGGTATATAAACATGCGCTGAAGAATGCACTGATTCCTGTGGTAACTGTCCTGGGACTTCAGTTTGGGATTCTTCTCGGAGGGGCTGTGCTGACCGAAACAGTATTTGCCTGGCCAGGGGTAGGAAGACTTCTGGTGGATGCAATCCTTCGACGTGACTACCCGGTTGTTCAGGGAACGGTAATGATGCTGGCACTACTTTTTGTGCTCATCAACCTGACAGTTGATATTATTTATGCATTCCTTGATCCGAGAATTCATTATCAGAGCGGCAGCGGAGGTTAGATATGAAAGCAACAGAGTTACAAGCAGAATCACTCATGCCGCGGAAAAAGACCAATGAGGCAAAGGAAGTAGCACGGCATCTGCTGAAAAACCGTGCAGCAGTAGCTGGTCTGGTGATCATAGGCGTGTTCGTCCTGGCTTCACTGTTTGCTCCGGTATTTGCAACCCACGATCCCCTTCAGACTTCCCTCGGAAACAGGCTGCAGCCGCCGAGCAGTGAACATATTATGGGTACTGATGAACTTGGCCGCGATCTCTTCAGCAGGATGCTCTACGGCGGCAGAATATCTCTGAACATCGGCATTATTTCTGTGCTCATAGGTCTTACATTTGGAGTTCCCATCGGTGCGGTAAGCGGATATTTCGGCGGCAAATTCGATATCCTTACCCAGCGGTTTATCGACATTATGATAGCCTTTCCCGGTATTCTTCTGGCAATCGTTGTTGTCACTGTCCTTGGCGTAGGAGTAGAGAATGTTATGATTGCCACAGGGATCGCAAGCGTGCCTATCTATGCCCGGCTGGTGCGCGGATCGGTGCTTGCCGTTAAGGAGCAGAGCTATGTGGATGCCGCCCATGCTGCGGGACTCAGCGATGCCCGGATCATCTTCCGGCAGATCATCCCAAACTGTCTTGCTCCGATCATTGTGCAGAGCACCTTCCAGATTGCCACCTCTATTCTTTGGGCTGCTGGTCTTGGATTTCTGGGGCTGGGCGCACAGGCGCCGACCCCGGAATGGGGGGCTATTCTCAGTAACGGCAGGGCGTATATTCGTACCGCCCATCATCTTACTACCTTTCCCGGCCTGGCAATTCTCTTTATGGTACTGGGATTTAATTTGGTTGGTGACGGGCTCCGTGATGCACTGGACCCGAAAACTCGATAAAAAAGGCAGCGTATGAAGAGCTTACTAGAAATACAGAATCTGCAGACCAGCTTTAAGACAGAAGACGGGACGGTACGTGCGGTAGACAACGTATCATTTTCCATACAGCCCGGTGAAGTGGTAGGACTGGTCGGGGAAAGCGGATGCGGAAAAACCGCGGTGTCCTTAAGCATTCTCCAGCTGCTCCCCGTGCCTCCCGCAGTCATTGAGGGAGGGAAGATTATATTTGACGGGGAAAACCTGCTTACCTACAGCAGTGAAAAGATACGGAAGATCAGGGGCAACAAAATAGCCATGATATTCCAGGAGCCCATGACCAGCCTCAACCCGGTGTATACCATCGGAAATCAGCTGGTTGAAACCATCCAGCTCCATCAGAAGCTTGATCTCAAGGCTGCCCAGAAGCGGGCTGTGGAGATGCTTAAGCTGGTCGGTATTCCACGGGCAGAAGATATTCTCACCGATTATCCTCATCAGTTCTCCGGCGGAATGAGACAGCGTGTAATGATTGCCATGGCACTGAGCTGCAACCCCAGGCTGCTGATAGCTGACGAACCGACCACAGCGCTTGATGTAACTATTCAAGCGCAGATTCTGGAGCTTATGAAGGAGCTTCAGGAACGTACCGGCATGTCGATCCTCTTTATCACCCATGATTTGAGTGTAATAGCAGAGATGGCTGACCGAGTGGTGGTTATGTATTCGGGAAAACTGGTGGAACAGGCCAGCGTTCATCGACTTTTTCATAATCCCTATCATCCATATACAAGGGGATTGATCGGGTCACGACCCAGCACTGATCAGGATACTCCTGAAGATGAAGGAAAGGCGAGACTCCCGTTTATTCCCGGCAGCGTACCGAATCCCCTTCACATGCCCTCCGGATGCCCCTTTCATCCCCGATGCACCCATGCAATGGATATTTGCAAAACTGAGATGCCCCAGGGGAAAGAGGTCGATGAGGGCCATGAAGTAAAATGCTGGCTGTATAATCAGAAACCCAGCACCAGGGAGGCTCAGGCATGACAGCAGCTAAAGACATCCTAGTCGTAGATAATTTAAAGAAATACTTTCCCATACGCACCGGCGTGCTGAGCCGCATCAGCGGATACGTGAAGGCTGTGGACGGAGTCAGCTTTTCTATAAAACCGGGGGAAACCTTTGCATTGGTTGGAGAAAGCGGCTGCGGCAAGAGCACCACAGGAAGAACCATCCTCAAGCTGTATGAAGCAACAGGCGGTCGAGTACAGTACAACGGTGAGGATGTACTGGGAGCAACAAGGGAGAGAATGCGGAAACT
>PWNW01000285.1 GCA_003557605.1 Spirochaetaceae bacterium | reverse complement strand
ATTCTCGCCTCGGCCACCGGGGACAGTCCGGCACCCACTTAAGCTGATTTTTCCCAAGCTTTCTGTAAATATTTCCTGCTTAAGTGAGTGCCGGACAGTCCCCTTTTAACTTAAATAAAGTATCGCTGTAGTGGTATAAAGCTTTGGCAGTCCTAAAAAAGAAAGGAATCGGCATCTGAAGTTTGACCCATTCTGGATTCAATGGCGTCCAGGCGCTGACGTGCAGCTTCTTTTTGACTGCTGCGGTCGGCGTTTTTCAGCACTGTTTGAAACAGGTTTCTGGCTGTCTCCAGGATTCCCCTCTGCTCATAGATCAGGCCTGCGCGGTACATGGCGGTCACAGCCCAGATATTCTGCTCGGGAAACTGCCAGGAAAGCCGGAGATAATAATCCAGGGCCTGTTCCAGATCTCCCTGGTGCTGAGCGCCTTCTCCCAGCCAGAAAAGTATTTCAGCCTGAAGCGCAGAGGAAATAGAACCTCGTTCAGCCCATAGAGCTTCAAGTATTTCCTGGGCCGAATTCCATTGGCCTTTTTCCTGAGCCAGCAGAGCAAGCCTCAGACGACGCTGGTGGCTTAACCTTTCAGGCGACTTTTCAAGAATGAGCTGATAAGTTGAAAGGGATTCATCCTCCCGGCCCATATCCATAAGAATCCCGGCCTTGGCTTCCAGAAGGTCAAGCTGTCTGGGTCCCTGAGCGAATTCCTCTGAGATGTTCTGCAGATATCTCCAGGCCAGGGCCTTGTTGCCTTCTTTATAGGCGTGTTCAGCCAGATTGAGGTACGCGCTCTGTCCAGTTTCAGAGTAAGGAAACAAAAAGGCCAGGTTTCTGGCTGATGAATGGTCTTGACCAGCCTGGTAAGACTGTTTGTAAAAAAGGTAGTTGACTGCATAATCCAACGGAAACTCTTTGTAGTAATTAACAAGACTTATTTGCTGCTGATCCCAGAAAGAAGCCAGGTACTCAGGGTCAAGATTAAGACCGGCAGCGTTGAGCGTGTCCCTTAAGAAGGGATACCGCGTAGAAGGCAGGATGGTCAGGGGTTCATAACTCTGTTTGAGCAGGGAGACTGAGAGTAAGATTGTGTAGGGAAGATCAGCAAGGTGGGACAGGTTGGCATCCCAGGTTTCAAGAGCTTCCTGATAATGTTTTTCCTGCAACTGGTAAATGAAGGCCAGTAATTGCAGTCTGGTCCTGACTTCATGGGAGAGGAGGGCGGAAGAAAGTTCCTGGTTGATCAGGCTGAGGGCCCTCTCAGATGAGCTTTCCCTGATACGGTCCAGAAATGCCTCCCAGGAACCTGCCTGCGCAGGAGTCATGGCGTAATCGTCCAGAGCGAATTTGCGCAGGTGGGTGGCGTATACTTCAGTAAATCCGGAGCTTTTTTTGGTCTTTAGGTTTGAATCCCAGAGATTCAGGTTTGATGACTGCAGATAGCGACCATAATTGGTAAAAAAAGACCTTTTGTCAGGATCGGAAACCCCGGTTAATACTTCTTCTGCCAGTTTCCAGTTGGATATGGACCACAAGGCCATGGCTTGTGAGATACGGACCTGATCACTGGTTGGTCCAGGGAGCAGGGGTTTAGCAGCAGACAGGGGCAGACGGACTCTTTCCCAGATCTTCATATCAGGCCATGCAGATCGGGCTAGAACTATGGACTGTTCCATTATGCTTCTGCGGCCTTCATTAATCAGCTCAGGGCTGAGGGATTGAAAAAACCATCTTTTCCAGACGTTGCTCCAGAGCATGTTAAGGCCTGATTCATTTTTCATTAATCCGGAAGTCCCGTCAGTTCCCAGATAGCTGGAAGATTCAATCACAGCCAGGACAGACTGGTCAAAATCTCCAAGCTGTCTCAGGGCCCTGTGTCTGATCCAGTGCTTCTGTCCTTCAAGTAGAGGGTCATTGCCGGTATCTATTCTCCCAAGCACCGCAAGGGCGGATTGAGGGTTTCCAAGTGAAATTAATGCGTCAGCGTAGTCCATCTGTCCCCTGGGCCCGGCTTCGCGTTCCCTGACGCTTAAGGCATAAACATCCATGGCCCCGTATTGTCTGAGCCATTCATGGTAGGAATCCTGTTCCTCAAACTGGGAAGACCAGACGTGAGAATGAGAAAAGATCAGAAAAACAATAAAGAATATAGAAATTGCGCTGCGTAAGATCATATCATCTACCTGAAAAAAGGTTAAAAAAGATTCAGCTAATTATTTAGTTCCTAAACTAAGCGATTCGAATTTTGACCGAGTTTTATCTTAAAATTTTGACCCAACTTTGCTTGGACGGACATGTCTTTGAGCCAAATCCTTCTTGGTTAGCTTCGAAAAGGAGCTAAAGAATGCAAATTTACCAAAAATGGCTGTATTTTCAATTTAAAAGTATGGTTATGGACGCACTACTCCCTGGGAACTCATCTGAGTCTGATTATTTTGGTCCTTCAAACAGCTTTTATGGGCGGGGCGCTACCACTAAGCTGCCAGAGCTTATCAAAGTTAAGCCGCTCACATACAGCCTTAGTCACTCTGATGGTAATGTACCTGGAATGACGGACAATTTTAGCCCCAATATCAATAATCTTGCGGCGAACTGTAGCTGGATAAGCCTTGGGGGCCACCACATCTTTACAAACATCCTCCCTGAAGCACCCAAAGAGGAAAAAAGAGAGGAGCATACAATAGTAGTAGACTGCATTAGCCCGAAAACGCTTGTAAGGCAGTATCTCTCCTCCAAAGTCCTTGGCGTACCTGAAGACCAGCTCATCGTCTCCACGGCCATGGTGAAAATCTATCACCCCTTCAGGGGTAGTCATAAAGCCAGATCCTTTTTCGAAAAGCAGGGTATCTATTCTTTGTCCCATACCCAGATTGGTGTAAATGACCTGACAGTAATGGGTGGTGGGGAGGTAAAGCCGCCCGAACTCGCTGCCCATGGGTCTGGATAAAACCGCCCTCCGGAACTTATCCCAACTGCCCCTGCGATCTCCAATTTCGACATATTCCCAAATGCGCTTATCCTCAACCTGCCCCTTGCCATAATAACGCTGCCAGCATTTATGAGGAATCTTGCCTATGACGGATTCAATGTCAGAATAAAGCTTGCCGCTGACAGTGTAGCCGACCTGGAGTTTCTCGAATGTAGCGAACAAGCTTTGATCCATGTAACCACTATCAAGACGAAAGACTATGGGCACATCGCCATAACGATACCTGATCTTCTGAACGACTCGAGCAGCCATGCGGTGGACGCTTTGGCCATGGTTGCTGTGTTTCTTTCCAGAGCGCAGCACACTGTCCACGATAAAGTTGCCCCAGGTCATGTTCAACGCCCCGAACCCTTTTACATTCTTATAGGTGGGCTCGACTTCTTCACGCTTTTGGGCATCATCGTTGT
>PWNW01000299.1 GCA_003557605.1 Spirochaetaceae bacterium | reverse complement strand
GGTTCCCGCCGCTGCCCAGGTCACTGCGGACTTCCGTCTGATTCCGGGTATTGCTCCCGACGAGATGATTGAGGCGTTAAAACGGTATGCAGCATCCCTTGGACTGACCCTGGCCGAAGCTGGGGATGACCATGATGATGCAGACATCATCATGGAGGTGCTTCTGGCCTTGGAGGGATCCCGGGAATCCTTTGTCAGCGAGGAGGCGAAACTGCTGAAGGAGTCCTTTGAGGCAGTCTACAAATCTGCTGCGGTTACCACGCTTTCACCGGGATTCACCGATGCAGGCCGTCTTCGCGCCTCGGGGCTGGAACAGGTGTTCGTTGCAGGCCCCGAGGGGTATTATGCGCATGCTCCTGGTGAATATGTAGTGATTGACAGCCTCTACAGACTGCAGGAGTTCTATTTCCTCACTGCTCTTCGGTATCTCGGATACAGCGACTGAAAAACCAATAAAAACACTGAAAAGCAATCCTGCTGTGTTATACTTGTTTCAGGAGGATGTGACATGGCCCAAAGAAGCGTACGGAAGATTGTTGGGGGGAGAACTACCTATGACGGGGCCGGGGTGAAACTGGTCCGGGTGATAGGGACCAGGGATGTGAAGGATTTTGATCCCTTTCTGATGCTTGATGCCTTTGATTCAGATAATCCCGATGACTATGTGAAGGGATTTCCCTGGCATCCCCACCGGGGGATTGAAACCGTAACCTATCTGATTCACGGTGATGTGGAGCATGGGGACTCCCTGGGGAATTCGGGGAGCATCCTCGACGGATGCTGCCAGTGGATGACCGCGGGAGGGGGGATCCTGCACCAGGAGATGCCCCAGAAGACTCCCAGGATTTTGGGGACCCAGCTATGGATAAACCTCCCGGCCAAGGACAAGATGACTCAGCCCGCCTACCGGGACATCACTCCCGATGTGATCCCGTCAACGGGTGATGAAATGTCCCAGGTGAAGATCATATCGGGAAGTTATCAGGGGGTGTCGGCATCATTTCAGGGTGACTATGTGAAGACAGTTTACCTGGATGTGACCCTCAAGCCCGGTGCGCACTGGGAGTATGAGAATGATCCTGAGAACACCCTGTTCTGCTATCTTGTTCAGGGTTCAGCTGCCTTTGATGAGAAAACCGGTGAGATTCCCTGTCAGCGGGCGGTGCTGATGAGCGGGGGGGAGACCCTGTCGGTCAACGCATCGGATGATGGGGTCAGGTTCTTCCTCATGTCAGGCAGGCCCCTTGGAGAACCGATTGCCTGGGGAGGTCCGATCGTGATGAACACCCAGGAGGAGCTGGACCAGGCGTTCAGGGAGCTCGACGAAGGGACGTTCATTAGATAAATGCACGGGATGGACCGCCTTGCCCTGCTGGCAGATGACCTTACCGGTGCCTGTGATGCCTCGGCAGTATATGCCCGCGCAGGATATTCGGTGCGGGCGTTTCCCTTCCAGGAAGGCCCCTGGGATGCAGGGGGTGCTGAGGTAATCTCTGCATCATCAAACTCAAGGAACCTTGCTTCCTCCGATGCCGCATCAGCGCTGCGGAGGTCTGCAGAAGCCTGCCGGGAGCTGGGGGCGAAGCGGTTCTATAAGAAGATAGATTCAACCCTGAGGGGACAGGTCCACAGTGAGGTGACCGCCCTTTTGGAGCACCTGCAGCTGCATGCTGCGCTGATCTGTCCTGCTCTTCCCGGCCAGGGAAGGACGGTGCAGGATGCAGCAGTGCTGGTAGACGGAGTCCCTGCCCATCTCGGGGCGGCAGGACGGGACCCCGGGGCCCCGTTACAAAGCAGCAGCATTCTTTCCTGTTTTCCCGATGCGCTGACCTGCAGCCTTGCAGAACTGCGAAGCGGGGTTCTCCCCGATCGAGTAAATGAGGCCTTGTCAAAAAGAACCGTGATGGTCTGCGATGCAGTAACAGATGAGGACCTGCGCATTATTGCAGATACCGTGAGAAACCGTCAGGACATCCTGCCTGTTGGTTCCTCCGGCCTGGCACGGGCGCTTGCGGGACCCCAGGGGAATACTGTTCCTGTCACATCACCGGTACTGGCCCTCATCGGGTCACTGCATCCTGCATCTAGGGCCCAGGCCCTCAGATGCTCCGGGGCCCTATCCCTTGCAGATCCTCCCGAGGTGCCCGAGACAGTCAGGCAGTGCCTGGAGCACCTGAAGCACCGAAGGAGTCCCGTGGTTATTACCTCAGGATCATCTGCATCTGATCCCGCAAGTTTCCTCGGCAGGACTGCCGCAGCAGTCCTGGAGCAGGTTCCGGATCTCCGGATTGCCGCAACCGGGGGCGATACGGCCCTCGGGGTGCTCAGAGAACTTGGGGCATCACATCTTGATGTGACAGGAGAGCTCTGCAGCGGAGTGCCCGTAAGTGTTATTATAGGGGGGAGGTTTGAGGGAGTCAGTGTGATCACCAAGGGCGGGGGATTCGGAGGACCGGAGACCCTGAGGGAACTGATAGGGGAGTGAATATGAAGAGCGTGCCGATTATTGGAATAACCATGGGAGATCCGGCAGGGATCGGTCCTGAGGTGGTGCTGAAAGCCCTGACGCACCGGGAAACTGCTGAAGCCTGCCGGTGCGTCGTCTACGGCTCAATCGGGGTGATGCAGGAAGCTGCGGAGCTTATCGGGTGGGACGGGAGGATTGTCCAGCTGGAACATGCAGCCTCCGCTGAAGCAGAAGAACATACCCTCCAGGTGATATCATGCGGGGAAGAACACCCGTACCCCAAGGGAGAGGTCTCCAGACAATGCGGTGAGCTCGCCTTTCAGGCGGTAAACAGGGCTGCAGCTGATGCCATGGGCGGGATCGTTGAAGCAGTGTCCACCGCACCGCTGAACAAGGAATCCCTCCGCCGGGCGGGGTATCCATGGAACGGTCATACCGAACTCTTTGCTGAGCTGACGGGGACAGAGCAGTATGCTATGATGCTTGTCGAGGGGAATTTACGGGTGGTCCATGTTTCAACCCATGTATCCCTGAAGCAGGCAATATCCCTGGTCAGAACAAAGCGGATTGTTTCGGTGATCAGGCTGGTCCATGACGCCCTTTGTGATATGGGCATTCCATCTCCCCGCATCGCTGTGGCGGGCCTCAATCCCCATGCCGGGGAAGGGGGACTCTTCGGAGAGGAGGAGATCAGGGAGATCATTCCGGCGGTGAAGGAGACTGCAGACCTGGGGGCATCAGGACCATACCCGCCGGATACGGTTTTCAGCAGGACCATGGGCGGCGAGTTTGACGCCGCTGCTGCCATGTATCATGATCAGGGCCATATTGCCCTGAAGACTGCAGGATTCAAGTATGAACGCGGCGGGAAGGTGAGCATTTCGGGGGTGAACATTACCCTCGGGCTTCCGATCATACGAACATCGGCGGACCACGGCACGGCCTTTGACCGGGCATGGAAGGGAACTGCTGATGAGAGGAGCATGCTGTCAGCGGTGCTCAGTGCAGCAGAGATGGTGAAGAACAGGAGGAGCAGATGAGGGCATTCAAGTATTTCGGACACTATGATATCAGGGAGGTTGAGGTTGAGATACCGAAGCCGAAGCAGGGAGAGCTGCTGCTGAAGATGCTTGCAGCAGGGGTGTGCGGCACGGATCTTCATATCAGGAGCCATGGGGACTGGATCGGGAAGGCTCCCCTGCACGGGGTGACCATCGGCCATGAATTTGTCGGTGAAGTGGTTGAGATCAGGGAGGGTACGCACTTTTCCCAGAAGTATCCCCACATCAGCGGTGACATCAAGGTGGGAAGCAGGGTGTGTGCTGAACCTCATGTCCCCTGCGGCAGCTGTTATTTCTGCCTCCGGGGACAGAGCAACATCTGCCTGGATATCGGGCATCTGGGGGTGACCCGGGACGGGGCCTTTGCCGAATACCTGACGATTCCCGCTGACCGGTGCTCACTGGTCCCCGAGGGAGTGTCCGATACTGCTGCCTCCCTGATAGAACCCCTGGCCTGCGCCCTCAGAGCGGTGCACCGCTCTCCGCTGACGGTGGGCAGCACCGTGGCGGTAATCGGTGCAGGTCCCATGGGGCAGGATGTGGCCAAGGCAGCACGCATAGGCGGTGCTTCCCAGGTCATCGTCAGCGAACCTGACATGATGCGAAGAAACATGGCTGAGCAGGCGGGATGCGACGCAGCAGTAGATCCCAATGTATCAGACCTGGCAGAGACAGTCATGGAACTCACCCACGGCATTGGTGCGGATGTGGTCTTCGAGGCCGCAGGGCTCAGTGAGACCGTTTCCCAGGCAATAGATGCAGTACGCCACGGGGGGACCATCGTGCAGATCGGGGTGCCCACCGGGAACATCGATATTGACATCAGGCGGGTGATCATCGGTGAGATATCCATCGTGGGAGAGCATGCCACCCAGTGGGACTTCGGTGCCGCCATTGACCTGATAGCCTCAGGAAAGGTGGATGTGGAATCATCTGTAACCCATACCTTTGCTCTGGAGAAAGCCCTGGAAGCAATGGATACCGCAGAAAACGGCGGTTCCGTAAAGGTGGTGCTCAGAAACTTTTCTTAAAAAATGCGGCGGCTCTTAGGTCTCTGTGACGTGTAAGCAGCGGCCAAAACTGGTGTTCATCTCAGAAGTTTCAATCTCCAGTAAAAAAGACATTCTTCTTTTTTGAAGGACACAGACAGATTATACAAACACAGATATACAGTTGATGAAAATAAGTATTTGCACAAAATGTGCAATATAGTAAATACGTCTTGACTATTACAGCATATCATGACATCTTCTATAATATAAATCAGGACTGGAAGATTTATTGATGAAACCGAGTTCGGTAAGAATTGCTGGTATTACAATTCACAACTTTAAGAATGTGGTTGAAGGGTCACTGTCTTTCGAGAACACGAGGAAGAATTACCGGGCCAGCATTGTGGGGTTGTATGGGCAAAACGGTTCAGGCAAGACCGCATTGATTGATGCTTTAGAATTACTAAAATACGCGCTCTGCGGGAGTGCAGTTCCAGAGAAGTTTGCAGATTACATCAACGTTGATTCTGATGTCGCTGAGCTTTTATTCGATTTTGTTGTGAAAACACCTGAGGATTCCTTTCCTGTTTCATACCAGTTCAGCATTAAGTCAGTCTCTGATGCTTCTGGACGGAATGTCAATTCCACCCAATCTGCCGAACAAAGGAAGCGGGTCTGCATATTCAATGAGGTACTCAAGTGCCCGATTCTGAGTGATAAAAAGATCAGGACAGGCAAGCTTATTGATACGAATACTGCAGAACTGTTTCTTCCTAGACCAAAAAAACAGCTTCTAGTTGGAAATAACAAGCAAACCGATACGGATCTCCTAGTTGCGAAAAAGCTTTCAAGCGCCCAATCCCGTTCGTTTGTGTTCTCAAGGGAGTTTCTGGATGCTGTCAGAAGCACGTTGAGACAATCCGAAAATTCTGATAAGGAACTTTCCTTCTATGCAAATCTCATAGAAAGCCTTGTAAACTTTGGAAACTTCGAACTATTTGTTATAAACACAACCAATTCCGGCTTTATAAGCCTACATGCACAGCCGTTAGTCTTTAAGTTTGCTGCAGGGAATTCGGGTGACTTCGGCACGATGATGATTCCTCTTCATGAGACAGCGGTGATACCAAAGAAGGCAAAGGACGTAGTAACAAGAATCTTCCAGACCATGAATATTGTGCTGGAGCAGATAATTCCCGGACTTACCATCCATTTCAAGGACCTAGGAACCGAGGTCCTTGAGAACGGTAAGGAAGGAAGCCGGATCCAGCTTATGTCACACAAAAACAGCAGGGAAATTCCTCTCAATTATGAGTCTGAGGGTATCAAGAAGATCGTCTCTATTCTGCAGCTTCTCATCGTCGTCTACAATCAGCCGTCCATCACTGTTGCTGTTGATGAACTTGATTCCGGGGTCTTTGAGTATCTTCTTGGAGAGCTGCTCAGCATCATCTCCGAGAGAGGGAAGGGTCAGCTGATCTTCACCTCACATAATCTCCGCCCGCTGGAGACACTGGACCGAGGGTTCATTGTGTTCACGACGACAAACCCTCGGAAGCGGTACGTTCGCATGACAAATGTTAAAGAGAACAATAATCTCCGCGACTTCTACTTTAGGGATATCATGCTTGGGGAACAGGATGAAGAGCTGTACGAACAGACGAACAATGCTGAAATAGCACTTGCATTCAGGGAGGTATGAAGGCCAGCCACTTTTCCAAAACACATTTTCAGGAAATCGTGCACATTGTGGACATGGATGGAGCATACATTCCTGATATTGCGGTTGTTGAGGATGCAAAGGCGAAAAAAACCCAGGGCATCACCTCACTGGCCCAGCATGTGACAGTTAACAAGTCAGTACACAATTTTCAGGGTATCTCAGATATTGGCGTATGGATGCTTACCTTTTTTTGATGGTGATGTTCCCAGAAGAACCTACCCGTCGGTCACTTCCATTCAGCAGGGCATGTCAGCGTTGTACCATCCTTAAGGACTATAGCATCTGGTAGTCTGGCTGCCCGTAGATGGTTTTCTTGTATTGCAAAATCAAAGTCCGCTAGCTGGTTCAGGTCGCCTCGATGACGGTTCATAGGGAACACAATGCCTACACGCTTATTTGGATAGTCCTTTTTTATCATCTCAACAGCTGGGTATAGGTCCCCGTCACCTGAGATAATCAAGGCTGTGTCGTATGTGTCTCCTGCTGCCAGCGCATATAAATGAAGGGCAATATTAACATCAGTCCGTTTCTCCTCGAAGCTTCGGAACCGCTGCTGACACCTCCTGCATTTCAAATATTTCCTTTTGAAAGTACCCAGCACAACCTGAACACCTTCTGTTTTGAGGGCCCGTACATACCGTTTATGCCTGTCGCGCTTGTCTGTATTCCAGTTTGCATATGCTGTGAAGTAGTAGACTTCTTGAAGTGTTTCATCAGCTTTTAGGAATTGCTGTGCCAGATGCTTAAGGTTCAGCCACTTAAAGAACGGTCTCTTAAGTTCATCAATGCTGTGGTATAAATTAAATCCGTCTACAAAGCATATGACTCTTTTCATAAAAAAATCCCAGGTCTACACCTGGGGGCCCGAAGGACACAATGCCTAAGGGGTGGATGTGTAAAATTGTACATAAAAATCACAAAAAGTCAACTATCTTAATTTCATTTTTCCTGCCTATCCTAATGTCTGTTTAAGTATTTGTATCCTTTTTAATCCATCTCCCTTTGGCAATTCTGGGAACTCCACCCCAAGGCTTCGTGATATTCCCTATCAGGTGTATTTTATGTCCTGCAATCTGGATCATGTGCTGTATGACAAGCTTAACTCCACCGAAGAGGAGAAGGAAAGGGATTCATTGTGTTTTGCAAAGAAGTATGGCTCAAATATTCCAGATTTTGTGAAGTTCATATCTGAATCCTCATTCTCGGTTGGGGGATCATATTTGGATTCATGGTACTTCATTAAGCAAGAGAAGCATTCACTCGAACGTCACACTAACTTGGGAATCTGCATTGAAAGGGCTCTGAAAGGACAGTTTGCCTCAAAACAGCACGGGGGCAGCTGAACAGTAGAAGATGCTCGTGACCGGCATATTTAAAAATTTCCAGACCCTTTCCCCAAAAGATGAAATAGGACAAGAAGCTGATCTGTCTCTGCAAGAAATAGGCTGCCTTTGGTGAAAATATAAAGCAGCATGTTCTCCCGAAAGCCTGGCTAAATCATCCGAACCGGCATCATCCACACTTTTTCGGTCAGGGGCAGACACTCTTTAACGAGACAAATCACCGCACCGCTGCCAACTTGCTTTGTTTTATTGGCTGAAAGGCAGCGAAACGCTTTGACCATGGACTTCTTTGGATCAGAGCTTGTTTTTATTTTAATCGGATACAGCGTATCTCCCTGTTCAATCAACAGGTCAATCTCGTTCTTATCAGAGTCGCGGTAATAATACAGCGGTGGTTTGACTATTCCGTCGTTGTAATAGCTTTTCAGGATTTCAGAAAAAACAAAACTCTCGAAGATGTGTCCCCACATGGCACCATTGACAAGCTGCTCCGGTGTGTTCCACCCCAGAAGCCAACAAGCCAGACCGGTGTCAAGAAAATACATCTTCGGAGTCTTCATCAGGCGCTTGTTGAAATTGTTATAATACGGCTCGAGCAAATATACCAGGCCGCTGGATTCCAGAACTGAAAGCCATGATTTCACCGTCTTTACATCTTTGCCGCAAATCTCAGCTATTGTTGTCAGGTTTAACATTTCGCCGGTCAGCGAAGCGACGGCTTTTATGAACTTGATGAAAGCTGATTCATCTTGGATGTTCAACACGTCTTTAATATCTTTTTCAATATAGGTCTGCAGATACGAACTGTGGAAATCCGCCCAATCATGCAAATCGCTTTCTGTTTCATATAGTTCCGGGAATGAGCCTTTATGGATGAAACGAATTAAGCTGTCGTAATCAAGTGCAGCGCCATTGCCAACAGCTGAGTAATGTGTTTCAGTCGGTAAAAATGGCTCGCGCCAGGAAAGTCCTGCAATTTCACGAATTGATAAGCCCATCAGCTTAATCACCCCTGCCCGACCGGCAAGACTGTCACTGATATTCTTCATCAGTTTCAAACCATGGGGGCTGGTGAGATAAAACTGTCCTTTGATTTTCTTCTCATCCACTATGCCTTTGATATAGTCGAAAAGCTCAGCTGCTTTTTGAATTTCGTCCACAACGACTGGTGGTTTATTGGTTTCGAAGAACAGCGATGGGTTATCCTTCGCGCTCTCCCGCACCAGCGGACGGTTCAATGCAGCATAATTTATTTCATGGTATACCTCGCGGAGCATGGTGGATTTACCCACTTGCCGCGCACCTGTGAGGACAAGCACTGGTTTGCGCTTAGCAATGCGGGACACAACCGGTTCTATATGGCGTTTTATATACACTGGACTCACCTCGTCCGTATTATTTGGGATGCAGTTTCATTTTATGAGTATCACGTGAAAAAACCAAGCAAAAACATCGTAATATTTGGAATTAGAATCCAAATATTACGATTATGATTATTAAAGGTGAAGAATCTCTCAAATATGTTTGATAAAAAAAGCCAGTTATTGTTTGTTTGCTCCTTGTCACGGATGAAGATATGATTGCAGTGAAGCTGAAGACGTCGTTTCTTCCTGCTTCTCAGAAGCTGCTTGGTTTCAGCTTACTCCAGAAACAGCGGCAGTTTTTGAGATTGCCCGGACAGGAATGCATTTTGAGCAATCAGAACTTGCCAACTGGTGGGGTTTGGTTTCAAAGCGAAACCAAGGATTATACTGGAAGGTAGTATTCCCTTTCTTGGAAATGATCAAAATATTTTCTTGCTGGCTGTGGCTCAACCGAAGCATATTGAGAAAAGTTAGATGCTCATTGCCGAGATACCCTTCAGAAATATCGAGAATCATCTGGCAGGCGCTTTAGTAATCTGTTATACTTTTTATGGACTCGCTCTCTTGTTTTGGTGTCTTAACTAACACCTTTATAGTGGATTGTCGGGTCCTTTGCTGTATTTCTGGTAATATTCTTCAACTAGTCTACATGCAGCGGATGAGAAAGGTGAAAAACACGGGTCTACATGAAATTTGAAAGAGTCCAGATATACATATAATGTGTTTGGAGATCATGCAATGAAAGGTGCTTTAGAAAAACTGACAGTTCACGGTTTTACATCCATCAAGGACCTCAATGATTTTAAAATGGGGGACCTTAATGTGGTCATAGGCGCAAATGGAGCTGGTAAAAGTAATTTTATCCAGATTTTCCGTATGCTGACGGCGATGACGAAAAAAAACCTAAGCAAATTTATCCTTGAACGGGGAGGATCTGATAATTTCCTTTTCAATGGCCCCAAAGTCACCCCTAAGATTGAAATGGAGTTCGAGTTTTCTTCACATAGTGATTGTGCAATAGGCCCAAATTTTTACAGGTTTGAACTTACTCCAACAGCAGACGAGGTATTTCTGATTAGCGAAGAACGGAAGTACAGCAGCACAAATTGGCGCTCATACGGCGGCCCATCTGTGGAAAGCCGTTTGTATGATGAACGCAGCGAGAAGTCATGGAATGGTCAATACAACGGCGTCGGGCATTACGTCTATGAATCAATATCGAATTGGATGGTGTACCACTTTCATGACACCAGCGAATCATCGCCCATGCGACGATTTGAGATCGTTGAAGATAATTATAAACTCAGGGGAAACGCTGCTAATATTGCCCCGTTTCTGCTCAGTCTAAAGAATAGTGAATTATACTCAGAACATTATGAAAGGATTGTTCATGCCGTCCGTTTGGTAATTCCCTTCTTTGATGACTTCCGGCTGGATGTGCAGAAACTTGGCGAGGCGGAGAAAGTCAGACTGAGCTGGAATCAAAAAGGGTCGGACTTTCCAATGCAGCCCTATCATCTTTCAGATGGTTCTATTCGCTTTATCTGCCTTGCTGCTGCCCTGCTTCAGCCGAACCCACCTTCCGTAATTATTATTGATGAACCGGAATTAGGGATGCATCCAGCGGCAATAGCCGTACTTGCTGAGTTAATTCAAGCTGCCGCACACCGAACCCAAGTCATTGCAGCAACGCAGTCTCCCGCACTTATCGATCAGTTTGGGATTGATGATATCATAGTTGTGAATCGAGAAAATGGCGCTTCAACTTTCCAGCGTCTCAAGGAGGAGGATTTTTCCGTGTGGCTGGAAGATTACTCACTGGGCGAACTCTGGTCAAAGAACCTGATTCATGGGGGACCAGTACATGAGTAAGTATATTGAGGTCATCACCATTGTGGAAGGTAAGACAGAGCAAATATTCATTGAAAGGATCTTGGCGCCATATCTGGGCTATAAAGACATAGGGATGCATGCTGTACTGGTAACCAAACCTGGACAAAAAGGAGGGGATGTACGATTCTCCCGAGTAAAGCGGGATTTGGGGTTGCATCTAAAACAGCGACCTGATACCTATGTAACGACCTTAATTGATTATTACGGAACTAAAGAATGGCCTGGGCTTGATTTGATATCATCACAAGCCCTTCCTTCACAGATCGCCCATACCATTAATTTAGCCACAAAGGAACAAGTGGTCTCTCTTTTTCGTGATCAAGATGCGGAACAACGATTTATTCCTTTTGCAGCGGTGCATGAATTCGAGGCCCTGCTTTTCAGTGATGCAAAAATTCTTGCCAGACAACTTGGTGTGAGTGAAAATGAGGTGACGGCGGTCATTTCCGAGTGCGGTTCACCAGAAGCTATTAATAACGGGCCCCTGACAGCTCCCTCAAAACGGTTGGATGCATGGTCGAATCATGGAAAATTTCTCAAGACGACTATGGGTATATCCATTGCTGAAAAGATTGGTATTGAAAAAATGCGTAGCAAATGCCCCCTTTTTGATGACTGGCTGTCAATATTTGAAGAGATCCAAAGGAATTCTTAATGTGCGATCAGTGGTAAAAAACCTGAAGGATATATCCGATCAGCACACCGTCGTGGTATGTATCGATGAAACCTGGCGAAGCAGAGTTTTAATTCAACTTATTCTCTTTCCGCAGGAGTACATCCCCGTTGAAGCAGCATTAAATTAGCAAAAATTCTTTCCTCTATGGGAAGCGTTCTAAAGAAATGCTCAGCTCAGGGGGATTATGCCTATATTGGAGTATAGCGTGACGATGGGAAGACTTGGAAGATCATTCTGAAGCAGGCCTGCTAGAGCCGGCCTGCCTCGATGATCCTCTGGAGAAACTGCCGGGTCCTGGGGTGCTGGGGATTTGAGAAGAGTTTTTTGGGTTCGTCCTCCTCCAGAATCCTTCCTCCCTCGAGGAAGCATACCCGGTCGCCGACGTCACGGGCAAAGCCCATTTCATGGGTTACGATGACCATGGTCATTCCCTTGGTCTTCAGGTCCTTAATAATCTTCAGCACTCCCCCGATGAGTTCCGGGTCCAGGGCTGCGGTGACTTCATCAAGGAGCAGCACATCAGGGCTGGTAGCCAGGGCCCGTATGATGGCAACCCGCTGCTGCTGTCCTCCTGAGAGCTGTTCGGGGTAGGAACGTTCAAACTCCGGCATGCCGAAGAGATCCAGCAGTTCCCGAGCTTTTTCCACTGTCTTCTTTCTAGGCATGCGGTGGACCTTATTAGGTGCCAGGGTGATGTTCTGCATCACGTTGAGGTGTGGAAAGAGATTGTATGCCTGGAAGACGATTCCGATTCGTTTATACAGTTCGTTCTTGTCAAATTTCTGGTCTTCAATTGATACGCCGTCAAGCTTGATGGTCCCATGGTCAAACTCCACAAGCTTGTTGATGCAGCGAAGCAGGGTGGACTTGCCGGATCCTGATGCACCGATGAGGCAGATCACCTCATGTTCCTTCACATGGAGGTCAACTCCGTCAAGGACCAGGTTGTCTCCGTAGTACTTAGTCAGGTTTTCAATAGTTATGCGTTCCACAGTTACACCGTCCTCTGCAGCCGGCGCTCCCGGTCCTTGCGTGAAACATAGTCGGTAAAGCGGGCCATCGGGATGGTAGCCATGAGAAACAGCAGGGCTGCGGCAATAAGGGATGAGTAGTTGAAGGTCCGTGCAGTGTAGATCTGTGCCTCCCTGACTGCGTCGCGGACTCCGATAACGCTCAGCAGCGCCACATCCTTCTGCAGTGCCACTGCAAGATTCAGCAGGGCAGGCAGGACATTTCTCACCGCCTGGGGCACGATGGCATGACGCAGGGTCTGCCACTGGGAGAGTCCCAGGGCCTTTGCCGCAGCACGCTGTCCGTCATGGACTGCCTCCATGCCCGAACGGTACACCTCCGACGCATAGGCTGAGTAGCTGAGCACCATGGCGGTGGCACCCCAGAACAGGCTGGTCCTCGGAAGACCGGGGATATGGAGAGCCGGCACTCCGAACCCGAAGAGCAGCACCAGCAGCAGCGACGGAAGTCCCCTGAACAGGTCAATGTAGAGAACAGCAAAGACCCGCAGAGGAGCAAACCAGGGACCGTGGAGGGAGCGGAATATGGCCAGGACCAGTGCCCAGGCGGCTATTGACGCCAGGGCGATGATCCAGACGCTCATGTTGACCCCGAACCCCCTCAGTACAGCGCGGAATGCTTCCCGAAT
>PWNW01000310.1 GCA_003557605.1 Spirochaetaceae bacterium | reverse complement strand
CCAAGAATGATCCCGCCGATGCCGGGCACCGCACAGATCTCGCTGATCCGGTGAACCGCATCAATATGCTCAATCTGCAGAAACACCAGGGTTGATGCGGCTGCTTCATCCAGGTATGTCTGCACCGGGATATGTCCGTAGCCCTGTGCGCGCCTGGGGCCGAAACCCCGTTTCCCCTCCGGGGGATAGAGACAGGCCGACATCACAGCCCGGGCCTGTTCAGGTGATTCCACCAGGGGGATAATAATCCCCTCGGGGCCCATCTCCAGGATGGGCTTTATTATCTCGGGGGTTCCTGCTGCTGCCCGTACAAAGGCCGCAGCCCCTGCGCAGTTCGCAGAGGTGATGTGGGCAAGAATCTTTTCCTTGTCAAAGTGTCCGTGCTCAGCATCAATCCAGACAAAATCGTAGCCGAAGTATCCGAAGGCCTCTGAAATTGCCGGGTCAGTGAGAAATGCATGAGCCCCCTTCTGCAGACTCCCTGCCTTGATCCCTGCTAAGAATTTCTCTGCACGCTCCTTCATGGCATCCTCCTGTGGCATCCCATAATAGGAAATTGAGTCTTCCTGCTCAAGGGGTCTCTCCTGAGCTAAGTTGATGATATGAAGGTGCTTGATGAGCAGTTTCATCAAATCTCTTCATGGGAAGCCCAGAGCCCTGCAGTTCAGCCGGCAAGATCAGGGTGCTGCAAGCTTCTTTGCGCTTTTCAGCAGGAAGGCTGGCATCGGGAAGCGCAGGCTCCAAAGAAAACTTATCGGTTTTGACCCCTCATCGCTGTAATAGGTTACCGGGCCCAGGAAACAGTAGGGCTGGGATACCTGGTCAACGACCTTCTCCTCCCGGACAAACAGAAGAATCCTCTGTCCCTTTTTCCGGTACCGCTTCGCCGTTGGGGAGTCAGAAGCGGTGCCTGCCTGGCTCTGCCAGTGAAACATCCTCTGGTCCACCGCATAGTCATCATAGAGGGTAGTGGGGGAGTACTGATCCTCCTTTTTGTTCAAGGTGACGAAGAACAGGTCCGTCTCCAGCTCCTTGAGATACAGCACCCCTTCCCTGAAGGCTTTTTTGGTGTTCCAGGTGGAATACCCGAAGGCTGCCAGGATCTCATCAAGCCGGTATTCTGCATGCACTTGGAGCGGGCAGAGAAAGGGTAGGGTGTACTCCGGAGAGTTCACCCGGGTGTTTTTCTTCAGCAGTTCAAGGACCTCAAGGACTTCACGGTGCACCTCCGGGTTTTTGCGCAGCTGGTAGACCGTGGACTGAGGGGTGCGTTTTTTCTGGTCTCCGTAGAGGATCGGCAGGAACATGGTGAGGTATCTCCGGTCGGTATCGGAGATTTCTTCAAGGTCCCTTCTGCTCAGCAGCTGGATCAGCCGCTGGAGATAGGTGTAGTCATTGATATGGAGGATCCTGCGGATGCTTTTTGCAATCAAGGTTTCATCGGGTTCCTGGAATTCTCCAATCACCCCTGCTTCAGCACAGAGCCGTGAGAAGAGGCCGCGCTTGTAGATGTCATGCATCGACAGGTGGTGCTCCTCCATGAATCCCTCAAGGGTCACCTCTCCTTGCTTTGCGCAATCCCGGATGCTGTCCACCAGGACCCGTCTGCCGGTGGTGATTGACTTGGTGATGTTCTCCAGCACATATTTCTGGGCAATACGCTCCAGCTGGATTGAGCACCCGTGGGGAAGGTGGGGAAACCCTGAGGCAACTTCCTGCTTCAGGCTCCCGGTCCTTCCGGCAAGGAGGGCTGAAAACCTGAGATCGAAACGGAACTTGGCATGGCACTGTCCTATGAAGTCAATCACCGTCAGGCACTCCTTCCCTTCGCTGATGCGGAGCCCCCGGCCAAGCTGCTGGAGAAACACCGTCAGTGATTCCGTCGGGCGAAGAAAAAGGACCGTATCAACTTCGGGGATGTCCACCCCTTCGTTGTACAGATCAACGGTGAAGATGAAATTCAGTTCCCGGGACTTCAGCCGCTGCTGCACCGTGTTTCTTTCGTGGTCCTTTGAGTCGGCGGTGAGGCTCTCTGATGGGATGCCCAGCCGGGTGAAGACTTGGGCCATGAACCGTGCATGGTTCTTAGATACGCAGAACCCCAGTCCCCGGGCACTGCGCACATCCAGCAGGATTTCCCGGGCCTTCTGTGCGGCAAGGGAAGCCCTGACTCCGTCTGCATCAAGAATTTTGCTCAGCTCGACTTCATCATAGCCTCCTCTTCTCCAAGCTATCCTGGAGTAGTCTACGCCGTCGGTGATGCCGAAATACTGGAAGGGGCACAGCAGGTTCCTGCTTACGGCATCGGGGAGCCGAATTTCAGCGGAGATATGATTTCCGAACCACTTGAGAATATTGTTATCGTCATGTCTCTCCGGGGTTGCCGTAAGTCCCAGGAGACTGGAGGGCTTCGAACGGGAAAGCAGGGCATGGTAGCTGGGTGCTGCAGCATGATGGAATTCGTCCACCACAATGTAGTCAAAGTAGTCGTGGGGAAACACCTCATGGAGTTTTCTGCTTCGGTAGGTCTGAATTGAGCAGAACAGGTGCTCATAGTGCTCTGGACGGTATTTCCCGGTATAGAGTTCACCGAAGTTGCGGTCCTTCAGCACCCCGCGGAAGGTGTTCACAGACTGCTTCAATATCTCCTCCCGGTGTGCAATGAACAGCAGCTTCGCCTCCCTGCCGGATCTTTTTTTGAACTCTCGGCTCCAAGACCGGTAGTCAAATGCGGCAACCATGGTCTTTCCGGTCCCTGTGGCCGATACGACCAGGTGGGATGAACGGCCATGAATTCTCCGCTCTGTTTCCAGGGTCTCCAGGATCTCCTGCTGAAATGGGTAGGGCCTCAGGTCGAAGAACAGAGGATCCTCCTCCTGCCTGCGCTGGATATCTAAGGTGCGGGAGAATTTCTCCCCGTCTGCAAAATCCTCAAACTCCTGGTCTGCCCAGTATGTCTCAAAGGAGGCGCAGACCTTGTTCCATAGATAGGGCTGCTCATAGCAGCTGATCTTTACATTCCACTCAAGTCCGTCGGTCATGGCGGAATAGGAGATGTTTGACGAGCCGATGTAGGCTGCGGAGAAGTCGCTGTTCCGCTTGAGGATATAGGCCTTTGCATGGAGCCGGGTTTTTCTGCTGTCATAGCTCACTCTGATCTCGGTATTGGGGAGCTTTGAAAGCTCCTGGAGTGCCTTCAGGTCCGTTGCCCCCATGTAGGTGGTGGTGATGATTCTGAGGCGTGACCCGCTTCGTTTTGTGAACTCCTCCAGTGCTGGAAGCAGGATGCGTATCCCGCTCCACTTGATGAAGGAGCAGAGGATGTCGACCTTCCTGCATGATGATATCTCCTTGCTCAGCTGGGCGTGCAGCGGCGGGTCCAGCCTGGTTCCGGTAAGCAGCGCCCCGAAGGAGAGGGGAGT
>PWNW01000105.1 GCA_003557605.1 Spirochaetaceae bacterium | reverse complement strand
TGTGTCGGTTAAGTCGCAGAGATTTTTTCTCAGATCAAAAAAGAAAATCTGCGCATAGCCGTAGCTACGTAAAGATTTTATTTTGCAGATATGAGGAAAAAGATCAAGACTTGGACCGGCTAAAGTAGCGTTGACATGACACTATTGTCAACACCAGTTGATGTTTTTGCTGCATATATCAGCAAAGAAATTACGAACTAAAAAAGGATATTACAATGAAAAAAACACAAAGAATCATGAAAAAGAGCTGGATTGTTTCATTGACTTTCGCAGCAGTGTTTGCGATGGTTTTAAACTTGCAGTCGTGTGCTCCTGAAACAGAAAGAGTAGAGTTGGGTTATGTGTTGTGGGATTGTGCCAATGCTTCGACCCATGTTATGGCCGCTTTGATTGAAGACGAGTTAGGCAGGGAAGTACGCGTTACTTCTGTGGATGCCGGTCCGATGTGGATGGGATTGGCACGTGGTGATTTTGACGGCATGGTTACAGCCTGGCTGCCGGGCACCCACGAAGCTTATTACGAGCAAACCATGGGCGATGTTGTAAACCTTGGCGCGAACCTGGAAGGCGCCCGCATTGGTTGGGTGGTGCCTGCTTATGTGCCGGTTAACAGCATTGATGAATTAAATGACTACATAGATGAGTTTGACGGCCAGGTAACCGGAATCGATCCGGGTGCCGGCATTATGGCCGCGAGTGAACGAGCCATCGATGCATATGACTTGAATTACAACCTGCTATCAGGTTCAGATGCGGCCATGACGGCTGCACTCGAGCGCGCCATTGAAAGAGAAGAGTGGATCATTGTTACAGGATGGACACCACACTGGAAATTTGCAGCCTATGACCTCAAATATCTCGAAGATCCGAAAAAATCTTTCGGAGACTCAGAACACATCGCAACCATTGTAACTCCCGAACTGGAAGAAAAGTTCCCGGATGTTTATCAACTGCTTGATAACTTCTACTGGACGCCGGAGCAAATTGGCGTAGTGATGGGCTATATCGAAGATGGACAAGATCCGTTCGATGCAGCTCGCTTATGGATTGCCAACAACAAAGAAACAGTGGAAAACTGGCTGCCATAAATTATCGTCATGAAAGAAAAGATTGTTGTTAAAAACCTTAGCAAGATTTTCGGACGCCATCCCGGAAAGGCTATTGAGGCATTGGCCAAGGGTAAAACCAAGGCAGAAATACTCAATCAGCTCAAAAACGTCGTAGGCGTAAACAATGTTTCGTTTACCGTTTATGAACGTGAGATATTTGTGCTAATGGGCCTTTCCGGGAGTGGAAAGTCCACACTCGAAAGATTGCTAAACCGTTTGCATGAGCCTACCAGCGGTGAAATAATCATCGACGGCACGGACATCACCAAGCTGAATAAAAAAGAGCTTCGTGAGTTCCGTCAAAATCATTTTTGCGGGATGGTTTTTCAAAACTTTGCCATATTACCGCATCGCACCGTACTGGAAAATGTAGAGTTTGGACTTGAGCTACAGGGTGTTGATAAAACCAAGCGCCGTGAAAAAGCCATGCAGGTGATTAACCAGGTAGGGCTGGCAGGTAATGAGAACAGCTATCCCGACCAGCTTTCGGGTGGAATGCAGCAACGTGTAGGACTGGCACGGGGCCTTTCAGTGGATGCCGGCATCATGCTAATGGATGAGGCCTTCAGCGCTCTTGACCCCTTGATACGAAGACAAATGCAAGACGAGCTGCTGGAGCTGCAAGATAAGATGCAAAAGACCATCGTCTTTGTAACCCACGACCTCGATGAGGCATTCCGACTTGGAGACCGCATCGCCATCATGAAAGATGGACGGATAGAACAGATTGGCACGGCCGAAGAAATCATCTCCAAACCGGCAAGCGAATATGTCAGGGCATTTGTTGAAGACATGAACCGCGCTGCCATCCTGACGGCCGAAGGCATAATGGAGCCCGTGAAGGACCAAGCCTTCCCCGGAGACGGACCACGTACCATCCTTCGCAAAATCAGGAAAAGTAACCTGACAGGCATCCTCATGACAGATACGAAACGCAACCTTAAAGGCTACATCATAGCCAAAGAACTTGGCGATCATATCAACAAACACAAGAATCTCGAGAAAATCCCATTTGAAAAAAGCCTGCTTAAGCAACCAACAATAGTGCATAAGGACTCACCCCTGAGTGAGGTAATTAATGCTTACAACGACAACACTTTTGGCCCCCTGGCCGTGGTTGATGATAACAACAGGTTACAAGGCGTGATCGTTAAAGGAGCCATCATATCTGCATTGGCAGGAAATGCAGAAAGCGACCAAACGGATGATGACAGCCCCACAACAGATAAAGTAAAAGAAACCTAAACTCATCTAAAGCATAAAAATATGTTTTCATTTAGAATCCCTATAAAAGATTGGATATCTGCTGCTGTCGACTACCTGGTTCAAGAACTGGCAGCGGTGTTTGACGGTTTCAGTGCGTTTGTCTTCTTCTTAGTTAACAACTTAAAAGACGGCATGCTTTTTTTGCATCCGCTGATTCTGATAGCCATCATTGTATTTCTTACTTGGAAGATGACTAGTTGGCAAGTAAGCTTATTTGCGTTAATTGGGTTGTTGATCACCGAAAATATTGGACTGTGGGAGCCTTTTGTTGAAACATTGGCCCTGGTGCTGACAGCCGAGATCCTTGTCATGGTTGTTGGTCTTCCCCTGGGTATCTTCGCAGCCAACAGCGAGCGCTTCAACACCATAATCCGGCCGGTGCTCGACTTTATGCAAACCATGCCGGCATTTGTATATTTAATCCCGGCTGTTATGTTTTTCGGACTAGGCCTTGTGCCTGGTGTGGTTGCAACTTTTGTTTTTGCCCTGCCGCCGCTGATACGTCTTACCAATTTGGGAATCAGGCAAGTGCCAAAAGAACTTATTGAGGCAGCTGATGCTTTTGGCGCCACACCCATGCAAAAATTGTTTAAAGTGCAGATCCCGGTGGCTAAGCCCACCATTATGGCCGGCGTGAACCAGTCGATCATGCTTGGGCTTTCAATGGTGGTAATCGCAGCCATGATTGGCGCCGGTGGCCTGGGAACCAATGTGCTGCGAGGCATCCAACGCCTACAGGTGGGTGAAGGCTTTGAAGCCGGACTGGTGGTGGTAATCCTCGCCATCATCCTGGATCGAATAACTGCCGGATTCGGACAAAGGAAAAAAGCCCACCAAACTTAAAACCACGGATGTATCATCTCACACAGATGTTTTCATTGCAATGCGTGCAACATCCGCTTTTATCAATGCCTGTGGTGTCGGTTGAATAGCCTCTCCGTTCAATGACAAGTTCACCACAGTTAGGGCAAAAAGTGGATAAAGTTTCCCGTTGGCCCGGCACATTTCCCAGGTAAACGAAGGGCAGTTTGTTTTTGGCGAGCTCGTGGA
>PWNW01000365.1 GCA_003557605.1 Spirochaetaceae bacterium | reverse complement strand
CGGGCTCCGGTTCCGGTTCCGGTTCAGGCTCTGGGGCAGGCTGAGGTGAAGGCTGTGGTGAAGGCTGCGGCGAAGGTGAAGGTTCCGGAGCGGGTGCGGGTGCCGGAGCGGGTGCAGGTTCGGGTTTTTTTACTGTGATTGTCACTGTATTCGTCGCACTGGATCCCTGAGAATTTCCGTCCACATCCAGAATCGGCTCCAGGGGCTCAAAGCTCAATGTGGCCGTTCCTTCAGCGTTTGCCGTGAAGGTGACAGTTCTACTGAGACTGCTGGCTCCATCCACCATCTGACTGTCACTTGCTTCCATTAAAACGATTGTGCTTCCCGGTGACAAAACGTTTGCGTTGGATGATTTCATTTCTCCCCGAACGGAAAACAGCCGGCTTCCTGTATATGTTACAGTAACGGTAACCTGTTCCCCCGGTGCCACGGTTGTTTTATTTGCTGATAAGGATCCGCTTGCTGCAAAAGCCTGTAATGGCATTGCAGTAATCATCAGGATGGATAATAATGCGATTGCTAGAATTCTTTTTCGAAATTTCTTCATCTTATACCCCTCTTTCCTTTTCGTTATGATTGATTCTTCTCTGCCTTCTTGAGGGTGGTTTCTTTTTTCCCCCTGTATTGACCAGTCCTATTGCAACTAATAAAGCGATTGTAATTCCACCGATCGTATAGATGGTCCAAAGAGGGAATCCCCGGTCATCGGTCCCACCATCAATGTCGATGTAACTGAGAACTTCATTTTGAACAATCGTAGCTCTTTGCATCGTACCCTCATGTTCATCATAAAAGTAATGTTGGGGTGTTCCCATTCGATCCGTGGCATAAAGGAGATAGACTCCCTCTTTATATCCGTCATTCCTCAGTCCCTCTACCTCAAACCCCTTTACCTCCAACGTTATTCTGTAAAAGTCCGGAATCTCTCCTTCAATATCCAGAAGGCGGTATTCCTGATCGAGTGTGATTTCTCTAAGGGGGATGATCTTCGGATCTTCCTCCCGGTAAATAAACCATCTGCTTCTTCCACCTTCAGGAATTGCGTAGAGTATCACCACTTCTCCCCTTTCATGTGTTCCAGCGGTAACTTCCTCTCCTTCAAAATCCAAGGTTGCATATTGAAACCCGTCGGGCAGGGAGGCTTCTCTCCCATCCCGATAGATATAATACACAGTTCCATCATATTCCCATTCAATAAAGTTTTCATCAAGCACAGGAGGCTCTATAGGATCCGGTGAAACTCCGGTTCCGTTGTCGTCCTCCGGTGGTTTTTCCCGGGCAGGTTGAATCGCAAAGGTAAAGTCTTCCTTGGGCCGACCGAGTGACATCCCCGTTTCGTAAGAGGTCACTTCGCTAAAATCAATTGAAATCGTTGCCTCCCCTTCATCCAGTGCCCGGAAGGTAAAGTAGTAGGCCCGGTTTTCTGCGCCCATTGGCATCACGTCGGTAATTCCTCCGCTTCCTCCGGACAGATAGCCGATGTTTCCTCCGCCGAAGCGATATTCGATTTTTTCGTGGTCATAGCTGATTTCCGCATCAATGCTTCCCATTGCCTGATCGGAACGATACCGAATCACAATGGTGGTATCCTCTCCCACATAGACTTCCTCTCCATCGAGAAAGATTTCCAGTTCCACTCCATCGGCATAAACAGCCGGGGCGAATAGAAAACACGCCAGCAGTACAATGATTATTCTTGTCAGTCTCTTTTTCCCATGCATTGTTTTCACCCCTTATTGGCTGATACTTTCAATGTTTAACAGATGCCGTCGTAATCTCAATAGATCAAGAGTTGTGATGGAATCGGTTTTGCTGATATCCGCTGCCTTGAAATACGGTCCTTTTAAGGTCTCCAGATTGAGAAGATGCCGTCTTATCAGCAGAAGGTCCCTGGTACTGATCGTGCCCTCTCCGCTGATATCACCATAGATGATTACCGGATAGTTGATCCTGAGATTTGGGTCCTCCTTTGATGTTACCCTTACCACGTCACCTGTGGCAATGGTTCCGGAGCTTTTCTCCTCACCGTTGGACCCGATGATTTTCAAGTCGCCACCTGTAACGGTGAGATGGTCGGTAAAGGCTTTTACGCTGAGGTTCAGATTTACTCCCGTAATGCCTTCCGGGGTAACGGTATATTTATTGCTGGTGACTCTCGGATAGTCCGTTACTGAAGTATCAATCTTCGAGATTTTCGTTCCCACATAGTAAAAGGCGAGAACATATTTATAGTCTTTCTTATGGACGCGTGTCATCTGTTCCGCTCCACGCTGGCTCATTCCAAGGCCGTGGCCAAAGCGGCCGTTGGTGAGGTAATATCCTTCATCGGCTTTTACCACCCTCCGGAGTCTTAAACGACTGTCCATATAAGGATGGGCGTTCACATAGCTTCCATTGGATTTTTTCATAATCTCCAAAGTGATCTCCACGTCCTGGGCAGAGGACAGGGTGCTGCTGCTGTTCTCGTGGTATTGGACTCTTACGGTTGCGTTTGCAGTCACGTAACTTTCCGTTTCCGAGGCCGTCCAACGCTTCTGTCCATTTTCAAACTTCCTGACTTCCGTAATTTTTACATCCTCCTGAACCTTGATGTTTTTATCGTTCTTCAGCTTCTCAAAGACCAGCTCCTGCATTTCACTCAGTACCGGGCTGAAATACTGGTAGCGTTTATCAAGCTTTGCGGTCTCTATTTCTGCAAAATCTCCACTGATGTAGGCTTCCTGCTCTTCGTAGATGACCTTGTACCATCCGTTGACCGTCTCCAGATAGGGAAGGATAGCATTCGGAGGGACCGATCCCAGGCGATCATAGCTTGTGCCCGGTCCGGACCGGACATTTAAATTATCCGAGTTTGTCGTCACCCGTGCAATTTCCTGTCCGTCAATCAGCCCGTAACGGGCGGTGACAACTTCCGGTACAAAAAACCGCTGATAAAGGCTTGCGGGGTTTTCCAGATCATAGGGGTCCTCTTTGAAGATCAGGTAGGGGAATTGTTTATTCTTTGCTTCCCCTCCACCCCAAACATTCCCGACATACTCGGAGTATCCGCCGTTGGACGCTGAGTAATATGTATCAACCATTTTCCCGTCATAGGTGAGAACCTCCCCTTTTGTTTCATTCACCGCTTTGATTGCATTGGTGAAATTCGGGTTATATCCCTTGTATACCTGATGAGAGACGGTATCAACCACATCATAATAGGCGCTGGAACTGTTTTGCCGCTGTCTGACCCGTATGGCGGCGTAGCCCCTGGCCGTTATGGCCTGGGCTTTCAAGGCATCCAGTGGCCAGCTGTTATGCATTTCATAGGGAACCACCCCATAGAGATACCGTTCAAGGTCGATATGATTCACCGCGCGAAGCTTTCCGCTGTCGATGCGAAACTCCATATTCCCCAGGTAGTTTACCGTTCCGTGTACATCCCCTT
>PWNW01000031.1 GCA_003557605.1 Spirochaetaceae bacterium | reverse complement strand
TGACCACCGCCTCATACCGGGTAATCCCCCGCTTGTTTAAAAGGAGATTGAGAAGCAGCAGCAACGCCTGCACCGGCAGGGTGAGAACTGCCAGAATGGCGGCCAGAATTCTTGCAGGCAACGCCGCAGGGGAACTGCCTGGAGATGGGGTTGATTCCACAGAAGAAAGCAGCAGACCGTCGGTGGAGGTATAAACCGCAGATATCTGAACATGCAGCACCTGGCTGCGGTGAATGATGCACTGCTTGATGTCAAGGGATTTGCCCACATAGCTTCCCGGCAGCAATGATGAGTCAATGATCACGCTTTGTGAATCAATGATTGACTGCTGACCAATTTCTGCATTGGGTCCCACGATTGCTCCGTCCCCGATACGTACCTGGGAAGCGATGTACACCGGGGGCACAAGGGATGCACTCGGGGAGATGCTGCACCCGGGTCCCGTCCAGATGCCCGTTCTCATTGGTTTTCCGAGGAATACCAGATTCCCTCCTCCGGAGGAGAGAACAGATTTCAGGGTATCAATGTAGTCCTGGGGCTGTTCCAGGTAGAGAGCCTCCACGGGCATCTCCAAGAGTGAAGATAAATCGGCAAGTTCCTTCCGGGTGCACCATCGCCAACCGGTGTCCCGGGAACCGGTGAACCTTCCGGACTGCTTCAGATGCTCTGGCTTGAGAGACGGAAGGGCCTTCAGGGTGCAGTAGAGAGCCGGCTCATCATCCTTGAGAAATGCCGAGGATGCGGCACGCTTCGGCACTGAAACGTTGCGCTTCACCAGATGGTAGGACACCGAAAGGCCCCAGCGCTCCCCGTCTCCGATCACCTGTTCCAGCTCATCGGCATATTGGGAAAGGTAGATCGATACCTCCCTGACCCCGAGCCGTTCAATTGTTTCTATGCAGTGCTGAATCCATGGTTTTCCCATCACCGGCAGAAAACAGGGAATCATATCGAATGTTCCTTCCTGCAGGGTAAAAACCGGCACCTTGGTGAAGTCGCAGATTGCCTTCATGGCTGTTTCCTTCCTTCCTTGCGCATGTTCCGCTGGATCTTCTTTATATGCATCAGAAATACAACATTCCCGATAATATACCGCCTCCACATTCTCCCCGGTTCCATCATGAGCCGCCATACCCATTCAATGCCCATGCGGCGCATCCACCGCGGAGCCCGGGGAATAGTTCCTGAATAGAAGTCAAAGAGTCCTCCCACTCCCATGCAGACGGGAACCTTCAGCCTTTCCCTGTGCTCATCAAGCCACAGTTCCTGGCGGGGCACTCCCATTGCTGTGAGGAGGATATCAGGGTGGGAGGAGTTGATCTCCTCAATAATCTGCTTCTGATCCTCCGGGGAGAAGTATCCGTCCCTTGATCCGGCGATGATTTCCTTCCCGGCATGCTCGACAGCCCACCTGCCGGTTTGCTCCGCGGCACCCGGCTTTGCACCCAGCAGATAGATGCGCATCCCTGACTCTGCACATCTGCTGCAGAGCAGCGGAAACATGTCCGTTCCATTTACGTTGTCCTTGACGGGAACTCCCAGCATGGTTCCGGCTTTTCGTATGCCCGCTCCGTCAGGGAATACCGCATCTGCACGGAAGAGCACCTGCCGGTAGTTTCCATTGACAGCTGCGGTGTTAATGCAGTGGGCGTTGACAAAATGCATGTGTGAGGATGGTGACTGGGGGGTGTATGAAGTGACGGCATCAAAGATCCGCTGCACCGCTTCATCCATGGTGATGTTGTCAATGGGGATATCCATCAGCATGAAGGTTGAATGGGGCATGGTCAGTAGGCCCCCCTTCCGGTGAATACTGCAGGAACTGTCTTGAGCAGCAGCAGGATGTCCAGGAGAATTCCGTGGCTTTCAATGTAGAGCACGTCCAGTTCAACCTGCTTCTTGAACTCAATGTCCGCCCGTCCGCTGACCTGCCAGATTCCCGTCAGTCCTGGGGTAACCTCAAGCCTCCTGCGGTCCTCCTGAGTATACAATGCTACCTCCCGGGGTACCGGAGGTCTAGGTCCTACCAGCGACATGTCGCCCTTCAGGACGCACCACAGCTGGGGAAGTTCATCAATACTGAACCGCCTGATAAACCGCCCGATGCGGGTGACCCGGGGATCATGCTTCATCTTGAATGTCACATCTCCCTGACGGTCCGCATCCTTAAGCAGGGAGTCCTTCATCTGGTCCGCGTTGAGGACCATGGAGCGGAATTTCGGGAAGGAAAAGCTTTTTCCCTGCCTGCCGATGCGCTGCTGCACATAGAACACCGGGCCTCCATCGGTGAGTTTTATAATTAGCGCCACTATGGCAAAGAGGGGGAAGAGAAGAATCAGTGCAGCCAGGGAGGCTGCGATGTCGATGAACCGCTTCACTGCCAGGGTTGCACGGATCACCCCCGTCCAGAGCGCACGCTTGACCCGAGCCTTGCGGGCGGTGGCACGGCTCTGCTCATACTGCCTGATCATCTCATCAATCCGCTTCTGCCTCTCCTTCTGATACAGCCGCTGCTTTGCTGATGCAGGGTCTGTCCTTATGATATACCGGAGGACACCTGAGGATGCTTCATGTAGGTTCTCCTGGGAACCGATGATGATGTCTGCAGCGGCCTGCCGGCGGGTTCGGGCATCGCCGCTGTGCTGCTTTTCCTGTTTGACGATCCGGTCAATCTGCTGTGCAAGGGACTGTCCCGGTTCTGGATCCTTCAGCGTCTCCAATGCTAGGTCACGGGTATCCGCATCAATGTAGATGCTTAGTGAGGGCTTGATGCCATCGGGCTTATCAGTGAGAACCCGGTATCTACGGGGATGATCCTCTTTCTGTTCATGGGATTTTCCGGCGTAGGACTCCAGCTTTTCGGAGAGCAGGGCGGCAAACCTGCTGACCCGTTCCTGTGAAGAACCCGAAGCAGCTATAGTGTAGTCATCCATCTGATTCATCTCCTGTTTCCGAGGGCTTTCATAAACACCTCCGCAGTGGCCTGTGCCGTTCGTTCCCAAGAAAACTCTGCAGCCCACTTGATTCCCTTTTCGGAAAGCTCATTCTGTACAGCTGAATTGTTGAGTACCTTCACCATGGCATCCTTCATGCCCTCGATATCATCGGGGTCAACGTGGGGAGTATGGGGACCGCTCACCTCGGGGAGCGAGGCGGCAGTGGAGGTGATCACGGGGGTTCCGCAGGCCATGGCCTCAAGCACCGGGAGTCCGAAACCTTCAAAGTATGACGGCATGATGAACAGCTCGGCGCTCCGGTAGAAATCAGGGACATCCTCATGGGCGATAAACCCGGGGAATATGATATCATGTGATACGAGGGACTCAGATGCCACCCGGTGTATCTCCTCGGAACGTTCCTTGTCGGGTCCCGGCAGCACCAGCTGCATCTGGGACCCGCTGGCCTCTCTGAACCT
>PWNW01000208.1 GCA_003557605.1 Spirochaetaceae bacterium | reverse complement strand
GCTGCACCCGTATATTCCCGCCAGCACCGGGAGCTTGGTCCCATGAAAATGAGAGATTCGCATCTGGAAATATTCGGTCCCGTTGAGGGAGTACTGGGCGGTAATGTCGGAATCGACGAATTCAATACGGTAGAAGATTTCGTGGATCTCTGAGTCGATGTCCTGGGTGGCCCAGTCTGAATAGCCGTAGGAGGTAAGCACCGACCCAAGGCGGCTGAGGGAACTGTTCTCATATTCGATGGAGCATTTGAACCAGTTCTGATCATCACTGCGGAGGTAGAGCCCGCACTGGTCATACTGAGAACCGGGATAAAACCGAAGGCGTGCAGAAAGGGCGAAATCTCCCTTCACCGGACGCACATAGGCGTGGGCACTGTCCCGGCGAAACCCGTAATGGGTGCGCTGCCAGAAGTCGGTGTCCTCCATGGTCCGAACCCAGAGATATTCCTTTTCCTGTCCCCATAAGGCAGGTTCGTTAATCCATTTCATACTAATATGGTAACCCAAAGGGAGCTGCCTGTACAGGCAGCTCCCGGTAAGTTGCAGGGATTTTTCAGCGCTTGATGAAGTTGAAGGCCTTCTTTCCGGGGTAGTAAGCGGTCCCCTCCAGGTAGTCCTCAATGCGCATCAGCTGGTTGTATTTTGCCAGGCGGTCGCTTCGGCTCATGGAACCGGTCTTGATCTGTCCAGTTTCAAGGGCCACCACCAGGTCTGCGATGAAGTTGTCCTCGGTTTCTCCTGAACGGTGGCTGACAATGGAAGTGTAGCCTGAACGTCTGGCCATATCGACGGCTTCGAATGTCTCGGTAAGGGTTCCGATCTGGTTCACCTTGATCAGGATAGAGTTTGCTATTCCTCCCTCAATTCCCTGTTCCAGTCGTTTGGTGTTGGTTACGAACAGGTCGTCTCCCACCAGCTGCACCCGGTCGCCGATCTTGTCAGTCAGGGCCTTCCAGCCTTCCCAGTCGTCTTCGTCCATGCCGTCCTCTATGGAAATGATCGGGTATTTATCAACCCAGGCGGCCCAGAAGTCGGCCATCTGTTCGCTGGTAAGCTTCTCACCGGTGGACCATCTGAGGTTGTAGGTCCCCGCTTCCTTGTCATAGAGTTCAGAGGTTGCCGGATCCAGGGCGATCATGATGTCGTCACCGGGCTTGTAGCCTGCTTTCTCGATTGCCAGAAGAATGACTTCGCATGCCTCTTCGTTGCTTTTCAGGTTCGGAGCAAATCCGCCCTCGTCGCCTACTGCGGTGCTGTAGCCGCGGTCCTTCAGGATGCTCTTCAGGTTGTGGAACACTTCGGTGATCATTCTCACTGCGCCCCGGAAGGTGTCGGCCCCTACGGGAACCACCATAAATTCCTGAAAGTCCACGGAGTTGTCCGCATGTGATCCGCCGTTAATAATGTTGGCCATGGGGACAGGAAGCATGCAGGCATGGTATGCCCCGAGATACTTGAACAGGGGAAGTCCCAGGAAGTCAGCTGCAGCACGTGCAACGGCCATGGAAACGCCGATGATGGCGTTGGCTCCAAGTTTGCCCTTGTTGTCGGTGCCGTCAAGTTCTATCATGGTCCGGTCTATGTCCACCTGGTCCAGGGCGTCGAGGCCGATCAGCTCTGCGGAGATGACGTTGTTGACGTTGTCAACTGCCTTCAGTACTCCCTTTCCCATATAGCGGCTTGTATCGCCGTCCCTCAGCTCAACGGCTTCATGCACGCCGGTTGATGCTCCTGAGGGGACTGCAGCCCGTCCCATGGAGCCGTCTTCAAGGATGACGTCTACCTCCACGGTGGGGTTGCCCCGTGAATCAAGGATCTCCCTTGCTTCAATAAATTCAATGATACTCATCGATATCACACTCCTGTTTGTGGATTTTCTTACACCAAGAATATGGTATGATTCTCCGAAACAGTCAACCCTTATGAGCCTTGACCGGGTGATGAGGGAGCAGGTAGAATGGGCCATGGAAGGATACCGGCTCCCTGAACTCAGTGATGAATTTGTGTATCAGCTCATTTTCTGCATGGAGGACCAGGGAACTGAATACCGGATGGACCTGCACTCGGGGGAGATAGTTCCTGAAAAGGACATTGCCGAAGGGGAACTGAAGAAGGACCCTGACCGGTTCAGCGAACTGCCTTCCTGGGAACCCTCCGACGGCTTCCGCATTATGGAGAAATTTGTTTCAACCCTGCGCAATCCCGTATTCAGCCAGCAGCTGCGTGAATCCCTCTCTATGGGGAGGGGGGTCTTCCGTCAGTTTAAGAATGTGCTGAAGCAGGAACCTGCGGTGGAACGGCTCTGGTTCTACTTCAAGGAGCGGGAGATGAAGCATGAGATCTACCGCTGGTACGACACCCTGTCGGACTCCATCCGCCTCCAGAGGCTGGGGGAGGAGCCGGAGGAAGATACCAGCGAACTGATTCTTTCGGACTTTATTCTCTCCTATGATCCGAAGCGGTTTGAACAGGAGCTCTTAGAGATCGGCGAGGACCTGCTGGATGCGGAGTTTTCCCAGCTTGAGCACCCCCTGGCCGAACTGTTTGCCGGAGAATACCGGGATGTGTGGGAGGAGCTTGATGATTCCTGGGTGATGGTGTTTCTGGTATCCCCCTCCGGGGAGCTTGCCGGCTGCATCGGTGCGCAGCCGGCAGAAGGCAGAACCTATGAAGTAAAGCTTCTGTATGTATATCCCCGGTTTCGCGGGCTGGGGGTGTTTTCCCTCCTTACCGATGCGTTGTGTGAACGGGCATACGGGCTTGGGGCACTGCAGCTTCTGATGCGAATCAGCGGGAAAGCAGCCCTGCTTGCCCAGCCCCTGGAAAACCGGGGGTTTACGGTAGTTGAGACCCGCTATGCTCTGAACCTGTCGAGATGGAGCCGAGAAAAAAACGGATAAAAATACCCTGCAATATGGCAAAATAGTTTGTCACGTCCTGGTAAATGTGTTATATTTTCTAGCAAACGATCGATGGGGAGTTTACATATCCTTCTAAGTTTGGGTGTGTAGCTGTACGATCTGGTAGTATTTCCTATGTACCTAACCTGTTTGCGTGATTTTCAAGAAATCATGGGAGATATGATTGAGCTGAGCTGTCCTTATAGTTAGTATAGGGACAGCATTTTTTTATTTCTTCCACACATGCTTCAATGCTTCTCACCTTCACAAAGGAGACCTTATCATAGGCATCCAGGTGGTCCATGAGGATGCATTGTCCTCCCAGCTCAGCAAAGGGTTCAAGGAAGGCGGGGTTGTCGTCGATGAACACCACCTCAGAGGGAGAAAACGGCAGTTCCTCCAGCACCCGGGTGAATGCCCTGGGATCGGGCTTGCTGATCAGATTGTTGAACCGTATGTCATATATATATTCAAACTGGTCTCTGATGCCGAGATAGTCAAGCACCCGCTCGGCATGCTCACGGATGGAGTTGGTCAGCACCGACTTC
>PWNW01000211.1 GCA_003557605.1 Spirochaetaceae bacterium | reverse complement strand
ATGAAGGCCGGGGTTTCTCAGTGCATGCTTCCGGTAGGTCACATCCTGTATAGTTCCCATGGGACAGTGATTGGCGCAGAACCCCCTGCGGCGTGTGACCAGGGTAAGCAGCAGGGCGAATGAGAAGACTACCAGCAGGGTGTACCAGAGCTGCATCACGCACATCATGGTAAACACAGCAGCCAGGGAAGCATATTGGATTATTCTTCGGTTTTTCTGGGTCATGGGTATAGCATACTGACGGGAAAGGGAAGAGACAATAAAAATTACAAAAATTGTCATGTAAATGCATCGCAGTACACTGAAAAAAATCAAAACAAAACTCTGTTTTTACATGTATATCGTCATATGTGATGCTACAATGGTCTATCTGAACCACATGGTATCCGAGGAGGGATATTTGATGAAACGTACTGCTCTTGGGGGTATGGCTCTTTTGGGGATTTTTTTCCTCATGGTTTCAGCAGGCGGGTGTGCCGCCTTGGCTGAAGGATTTGTGACAGCAATGATGTATGAAGAAAGCAAGCCTGAAGCTTCTGAGCCGGAACCGGCGAAAGAAAAATCAGCGGAAATCAGTCAGAAGATAGCAGAGGTAGTGGAACCCGTACCGGCTGAAGAACAACAAGACGTAATCAGCGGAAGGATAGCCGGGGTGCTGCAGAGGGTGGAAGTGAAGCCGGAGACTGCAGTCTCTGCACCAAGGACAGCAGTTTCTGATCCAGTTTCCCAGACTATAGCTGAACCGGAGCCTGAAGAAAGGCCAAGCGGCATCAGCGGAAGAATTGCCGGAGTAATGCAAAGAGAGGAGGCGAAACCGAAGCCTGAAGCAACTGTTCCGGAACCGAAGGAACAGCCGCCTGCCGATCCGGCTCCTCCCGTTTCTGAACCGGCAGTCGCAGTCTCCGATCAAGAACCTGCTGCACCTGGGACTCCGGGACGAAGTCCGGAAGAAATTGCCAGAGAGCGTTTTGGGGTGCTGCTCGACGGCGAGGCACCGTCAGAAGGGGAAATCCTGGTCCCGAATGATGACGGCATTATCTACCTTTCTAATATCTCTAAACCATTTACCTTCAAGGTGCAGAGATCTTTAGTAATAATTTTCGAATCACCTTCAACTGCAGTTTACCGCATACGGAACCACCACTATGATGACATCATGCTCTATGCAGCCCTGTTCAGCTTTTATCAGGATGAAGCAGTAGGAGAAAATTTCGATGGTGATACCCTGTTTCCCGAGTTCACGGCAGACATGAGACAGTTTGATACCTATATGATTGGATTGGGTGTTATTGACCCCCAGGATATCGGGAAGACGGCAACATTCTCCATTTCCAGATAAGGAACAGAACTGGGGCAGCTAATTGCTGCCCTTTGCATACGTATCATATGCCTACCGCTGTCTCCCCCTCCCTCGATAATCCTTCTTTATCTCATTTGCCCATCCATCTGATATGGGTTTTCTGTTCCTGAATCTGCTTGCCGACACACTGATGGTTTCATAGTTCAGGATCGTTCCCTTCCTGTCGTCATGGTATCGGGCAGCCCGGTTCTTTCGTATTCCCATTGATTCAGCCGTCTGAACTGCGTCAAGGTTTGCTCCGAGGAATAAAAACTCCCATCCATATGTCTCCTGCTGGTATGCAATCATATGGCGAATCTGATCAAGGGAATACTCCCTGCTGGAATTCTCCATCCCGTCAGTGATAATTACGAACATCACTGATGCATCTGATGCTTCTTTCTTATGATGTTCAATCACACTGCTGACAGCAGATCCCACGGCATCAAGCAGTGCGGTCATGCCCCCAACGCAGTACTGATCTTTTGTAACCTCAGTGACTTCACTGATGTTCATTCGATTGTGCAGCACCTGGTATGTATGATTAAACAGCACCGTGGTCACCAGGGCTTCCCCTGGTTCCTGCTTCTGCTTTTGCAGCATCGCATTAAATCCTCCGATGGTGTCTTGTTCAAGCCCCGACATTGATCCGCTTCTGTCCAGAACGAATATCAGTTCCGTGTTCTCTGATTTCATAGCTGTACCTCCATGCATTGATAGATATAATGTACTGTGTTTTACGATCTTGGAGGTCGTTCGGGAGGCGACATCTGCCCGCCCAGCAGGGGCTGGCCAAATGAAAAAAGAATTTCATTTATCTCATGGATGTTGTATTTACCGCGTGATATGCAGTACTCAATGATTACGTCAAAGGTTCGGCTGGCAGAAAGGGAAAACCCTGCACGGCGCAGCAGGTCCTGGGTCTCTTCAAGGTCCAGCTCCAGGGCAACGGCAAAAGCAGCTGCGGTGGTTTTGCTCGGCTGGTAGGAATCAATGCTCCTTATCTTGGAGAAAAGCTTTCTGTCAATGTTTGCCCGTTTGTACACCGCCACTTCATCCAACTGATTCTGTGAGATTAATTCGAAGAGCCTTCTTGAAAAGGACTTCTCAAGGACCTGAAGCGAATCCTCCAGGTCCCGGTGCTTCGGTTTCCGGAAAGAAATGGTCCTAGCCTGCCGCCTACGGCTCCAGTACTCTTCCTCAATGGTGCTGAGGCACAGGTGTGCTTCCACGCTTCGGCTGTCAATGAAGGTCTGTATATCGTTGTAGAGCTTTCTGCTGAGCAGGAATGATGTCTCATCAAACACCGCCAGAAACACCGAAAGCTCATGCTCCAGCAGGAATGCAGTGATGGCTGATACGGCAATATGCATAGCCGTGCTCTTTGGAAACCCAAGAGCACCGGTGGAGATAAGGGGGAATGCTATGGATGTCGCTTGATGTTCACAAGCTAGTTCAAGAGACCTTTGATAGCACTGCTTCAGGAGCTGTGGTTCCCCCTGCTTTCCTCCTTTCCAGACAGGACCCACCGCATGGAATACATATCGGCAGGGCAGGCTGAACCCAGGGGTGACAATCACTGACCCCTCTTCCTGCATCCCAAACTCACTGCATGCCTGCTCCATGTTCAGTTCACCGGCATTGGTGAAAATATCAAGACAGACACCGCTGCCCTTTTTAAGTTCGTTGTTTGCTGCATTCACAATGACATCCACTGCCATGGCGGTTATTGTGTTGCGAACAATGGTAAACGGCATCTCTCAGCTCTCCAGGTACAAGATTGCCCACCAGTATACCAGACATAGATCATATCGCACAGGGGAGTTATGCAGATATGAACAGAAGATTCATGAGCAGGATGGGGGTACCCGGAGAAAAGATATGGTACTCATTACACATATGTATATTAGATTTTTTGCGGGGAAATAATGCAGAATCTTAATAAACACCTGGAGCTCATGCGGCATGCTATAGTATCATGGGCATGTTGAAATGCATCATTATGTGAGTATGATTATGAATACCAAGGCAAAGCTGTTCTGGAAAGAATTCTGTCGGACACATCACATAGAAAAAGCTGAATGCAGAGAAGCCTTTCAGTTCGGTGCT
>PWNW01000212.1 GCA_003557605.1 Spirochaetaceae bacterium | reverse complement strand
CGGCAAACCTCTTCAGGAGCAAAGCCAAACAGCAGACGGGTTGTTCGCCCAATGTCTGCGGGTAGGCTGCTTGAGTCGGTCGGAGACGGCAGATCAAGACAGATGAATACCGATGACAGAACCCGGCTTACAGACCTGTCTCTCCCTTTATGGAAACACATGAACCATGAAAACACTTGATATCCAAAAGCTTCTCGGTAATGACCTGATAGATGTTGAACTCCCTGGACGCTATGTTGGAGGAGAATTCGGGGTATATAAACCTTCTCATGACACCTTTCTGAATGTTGGAGTCTGCTTTCCGGACCTCTACGAAATAGGAATGTCAAACCAGGCGGTGAAAATACTCTATGATGCAGTAAACTCCCTTGACCGCTGCACAGCTCAGCGGGTGTTTGTCCCTGCCCCTGATTTCTCAAAGGTGCTTAAGGAGAAAAACATTCCATTGTACACCCTGGAGCAGTACCATCCTCTTCATGAGCTTGATGTGCTTGCGGTCTCAGTGGGGTATGAGCTGCTTGCGACAAATGTGCTCTCTGTTCTTGACCATGGCATGATTCCTCTGCGGTCCCGTGACCGCAAGGAGGAACATCCTATAGTAATCGCCGGAGGACCGGGCATCACAAATCCGGCGCCGTTTATTCCATTTTTAGATGCCTGCTACATCGGCGAGGCAGAAGGCGCATTTCCTGAAATTCTTGCACAGCTTGCTGAAATGAAGCAGCAGGGAGCTTCACGTTCCGAAATGATTGAAAAACTTTCATCATTCAGCTGCATATACACCTCAGGAAAAAAAAGTGCAGTGCGGTGCATAGATGGTGAATTCAGCACCAGAAGCTCTGTTCCAAGGTATTTCTGCGTTCCCAGCATAAAGACAGTTCAGGACCACGGTCCTGCAGAGATTATGAGGGGATGTCCCAACGGATGCAGATTCTGTCACGCTGGAATGCTTTATCGTCCATTTCGCCAGATATCTGCAGAGGATATTTTTACCAAATCTGAGCAGTTTATTTTTACCCAGGGATAAGACAACATCACCCTGTCGTCACTCTCAACCGGGGATTATCCCCAGCTTGCTGAAGTTGTACGGAGCCTTGATGAAGCCTTTGGAGACGGTCATGTTTCCTTCGGATTACCTTCACTGAAAATAGATTCCTTTACCCTTGATCTGCTTGAGGAAGTGTCGAAGGTGAGAAAAAGCGGGCTGACATTTGCTGTGGAGACCCCAAACGAGTTCGGCCAGGCGGTGCTGAACAAGCGTGCAGAGCGCAGCAAGGTTCTCGATATCCTCCTGCAGGCCAAAAAGAGGGGCTGGAAGCTGGCAAAGTTCTATTTCATGATAGGTCTTCCGGGAACTGACCTCAGCAGTACGGCAGAAGAGATCATAACCTATATCTCTGAAATGGAAAAACAGGTGAAAATCAACCTGAACGTGAACATCGGAACTTATATACCTAAACCCCATACGCCGTTTCAGTGGGTGAAGCAGATTTCTGAAGAAGAGGCCTTAAACACCTTCAGGATCATTAAAGATGCCTTCAGAAAAAACCGCTTCGTAAAGGTGAGTTATCATGATACGTTTATTTCCATGCTGGAAGGGGTTATCAGCAGGGGAGATGAACGGGTAGGGGACTTGATTGAAACTGCCTACCGAAGAGGAGCGGTGCTTGACGCCTGGGATGAGCATCTGAACAGGGACATCTGGAGGGAGGCAGTCACTGACGTATTTGGTGACGTCAGTGATCTGCTTCGTGAACGTGATGCTGAAGAGCAGCTTCCCTGGGACTGTATTGATGTGGGAGTGACAAAAAAGTTTCTTTATCGTGAATACAGAAAAGACCTGGAGGGAAAGCTTACCGATATATGTGCGCATCCATGTGATCATGCCTGCGGTGCCTGCAGATCAGGGCTGAAACCCGTAACCGGCAGCACTCATGCATCGGCAGTTGCTGATGCGGTGAAGCGCCATAGACAGAAATATGCGCATTATTACCAAGCAGGGGAGCAGAAGGTCTTTACGGTGCTGGTAAAATTCACAAAACTTGGAAAAGCTGTGTATCTTTCACATATAAACATGATGAAGGTGTTTGAACGTGCCCTGCGTAGGTCCGGGATTCCCGTGAGATATTCCCAGGGATACAATCCGAAACCAAAAATTGATTTTGCCCATCCCTTATCTCTTGGAACTGCATCTGAAGCTGAATATCTGGTATTTCAAACCAGTATGGGCGAAGAGGAGCTTAATAGTCGCATCAGAGACCTCTCAGAAGCCCTTCCTGAAGGAATTGACTGCTTAGGTGTATATGGAGTCAAAACTGCCGGAAAGTTCTCTCTTATGGCCCAATACGGCGGTGCCGAGTACGAGCTGCAGACCGATGATCCTGAGGAAATCCGCATTTTAGCAGAACAGCACAGTCATGTTTCAATCATTGAGGAAACCGGCTCATCAGTACGAATCCGCATTATTGTCCGCGAAGGTCTCCCTGATATCTACAAGATTGCCGGTGACAAATACGGATTTATGAAGAAATACCACCCGAAACGTACGGAAACCCTTTCAAAAAAACAGATCCCGATGGATCAGGCTTCATTTTTAGCCTGATCCCAGGCGGCATCCATTTCTCCGAGATCAGCATCTTCCAAGGTTTTTCCCTGCTGAATAAGCTTTTCTGACATGGCATGAAACCGTTTGATAAATTTTTCATTTGCTTTGTGCAGGGCTATGGAGGCTGTTACGCTGCAGTGGCGGGAAATATTCACCATGCTGAATAAAAGATCCCCGATTTCTTCCTCAATATCTTCAGCATTTTGTGATGCTGCAGCAGCTTCCAGCTCATTAATTTCCTCTCTCAGCTTCTCAATTGCACCGTGCACCGTATCCCAGTCAAAACCAACCTGAGCTGCTTTCTTCTGAATCTTCTGAGCCCTGTCCAGCGGCGGCATAGCCTTCGGAACATGCTGAAAAAAATTATCAGCTGCAGGAGCTTTTCCTTCAACGTCTTCTTTAATTGCATTCCACAGCTTCAGCACCTCATCGGGATTGTCAGCCTGTTCATCTGAGAATACATGAGGATGTCTCCGAAGCAGTTTTTCAGAAGTTAAATCAATCATCTCATGAAACCCAGTCTGATCACGTTCCTCATGCATGAGTCCCAGCATGCATACTACAAGCATCACATCGCCAATTTCTTCATGGCATCCATGAACATCCTTTTCAAGAACCGCATCAATATACTCATAAGATTCTTCAAGAAGATTCTTGTAGAATGAATCAATTGTCTGAGATCTGTCCCAAGGACATCCTTCAGGACTTCTGAGCACCCGAAGGATGCTGCAGAGCCGTTCAGCAGCCTGTGAAATAGAATCTGATTTTTTCAGCAGATGGTCGTAGTTCATTACACCGTCCTTAAGTTAACAGAATATACATTATTTAAAGTAATAGATATTTTGATTTTTCCCCT
>PWNW01000301.1 GCA_003557605.1 Spirochaetaceae bacterium | reverse complement strand
ATGGCTTCCCCTAATCCTTTGGAACGGATCATCTACATAACCCTCCCTGAAGATGCTCAGCTTTCGCTGGGGTCCTTCACCATTGACAGTTCCATCAAGCTTCCCGTTGAACTGCCCCCGGATACGGATTCCATGAATATTCAGGAACTCTCCTGGGAGATGATCGTATCCGGGATGCTGAAGATCTGCGCATACCAGCCGAATCATGAACACATAGACTACTACAGAAACCTGATTCTGGAGCTTCAGCCGAACATTACTGCTGAGCTGACCCAGGCAGGGATTGTCAAAGCTGAAGCCCGGGAATATGAAATTGCCGAGGAGGTGTTTTTGGCCTTGAAGCACCTCAGCCCTTATATGGAAGAGACTGCTTTAAACCTTGCGTTTGTATATCAGCAGCAGATGCAGGATGCACAGCGTGCAGGGGATGGTAAAACCAAGGAGGCAATGGAACAGCGGGCTTTTACAGCTTACCAGGATGCCCTTCACCGTTTTGACGACTCCGCTGAAGTTCAGTATCATGCAGGTTCATTTTTTCTTGAGCTGGAAAACCTGGAACGGGCACGGGAGCATTTTGAACTGTTTCTCGGTCTTACACCTGAAGATGAAAGGGCTCCGGAGGTACAGCAGATCATCCAGCAGATTTCCTCTCAAAGCGAGGATGATCAGCATTTTGCTGCTGCCTTTGACCTGATGAAACTTGGGCGAGAAGAGGAAGCCCTAGAACATGCTGAAACTTTTCTGGCAAGAAACTCTGATGTCTGGAACGGATGGTTTCTCAAGGGGTGGGCTCTGCGAAGGCTTTCCAGATACCGGGAAGCCGAAGAGGCGCTGATGCAGTGCGCTTCCCAGAAGACGGACCAGACCGATGTGTTTAATGAACTGGCCATCTGTCAAATGGAATTGGAAAAGTTCTCAGAATGCCGGGAATCATTAAAAAAAGCTCTTGCCCTTGAGCCGGAAAATGTGAAAATTATATCTAACTTCGGAGTTCTTGCATTGAAGCTGGGTGACCGTGACCAGGCCCTCGGATTTTTCCGTGCCGCCAATGAAATCGACCCTGACGATCCTTCAGCAAAGCAGTATCTAGAAATGCTTGACTCCCAGTGAGGTGCATCATGATACCCAGGCAGGAAACAGTTACCTTCAGTGAAATGGAAACGCTTCAGTATGGAGCCCGCATCGGCAGCACCCTGACACCGGGAACCGTAGTTGCCCTCAGCGGGCCTCTTGGATCAGGGAAAACAACACTGGTCAAAGGCATTGCCCGCTCTTTGGGCATCTCGACAGCTGTCACAAGCCCTACATTCACTATCATCCAGGAGTATCAGGGAATAATGCCCCTCTACCATATGGACTTATACCGCATCGACTCGCTTGAGGAATTTGATCTTCTCGGTGCTGAAGAGTTCTTTTATGATCAGGGAGTAACGGTAATTGAGTGGAGCGAAAAGATTTCATCAATACTTCCCAGCACCACCATCCATATCTCCTGCCGCATTGAACAGGACCAGTCCAGAACCATCACTGTAGGAGAGGCATCATGAAGACTATTCTTGCCTTTGACACCTCAGGGAGGACCCTTACCGCTGCGCTGGAACATCGCGGCATGCTGCTGTGCCATACCGCTGAGTACGGTCTTCGCCACAGCGAACATCTGATTCCCGCTGTCAGGAGAATCCTTGAGCAGGCTGAATGCTCACTTTCCGACATAGATCTTATAGCCGTTTCCTGCGGTCCAGGGTCATTTACCGGTCTCCGCATCAGTATGGCAACGGCAAAGGGGCTTGCCTTCGGACTTGACATCCCCGTAGTGTCAGTCCCCACCCTTGATGTGTACCAGCAGCAGTTTTCCTGGTTTGACGGCACCGTCATGCCGGTCATTGATGCCCGGAAGAACCGGTACTACACCGCAGCGTACCGTGGAGGAAAACGGGAGTCAGACTTTTTAGACCTCAAAGCCCAGGATATCATAGAAACTGCTTCCCTTAGCCTTCCGGTGCTGTTCGCAGGACCTGATGCGCAGGCTTTCAGTGATGAACTGACCCGGGACGGCATTTCCTATCCCCAGGGCATCTATTTCCAGGTCCATGACACTTCCCCACCAGCCCGCTGCCTGATCGAAGCTGCAGGAAGGTGCTATGCCCTTCATGGACCGGACCATATCACGGCAGGGCCGTTATATATTCGTAAGAGCGAAGCAGAATCACTGCGTAGTGACAAAGAAACAAAGCTTAGGGAGGAACATTCTCATGAAACCTGATTGGGATATTATCATCATCGGCGGAGGAACCGCTGGTCTTTCGGCAGCCCAGTACGCTGCACGGGCAAACCTGAGGACCCTCCTTGTCGAGGAAATGGCCACCGGGGGCCTGACCCTGGTCATCAGCGACCTGGAGAACTATCCAGGTTTTCCTGAACCAATTGATGGGTTTGAGCTTGCTCAACGGTTTACCAAGCAGGCTGAACGTTTCGGTGTTGAGATTCTCAACGATTCGGTTACCGCTGTGAAGCCTGAAAAGGGATATTTCTCTGTTGAGACGGGAAAGAAGACCCTCAGCACCTATGCGGTGATCCTTGCCACCGGAGCCCAGCATCGGAAGCTCGACATTCCTGGAGAACAGGAGTTTTCCGGAAGAGGGGTTTCCTACTGCGCCACCTGCGACGGTCCCTTATTCAAGGGAAAGAAGATGCTGGTTGTCGGAGGAGGAGATGCAGCCTGCGACGAGGCGATGTTTCTCTCCAAGCTGAGCGACAAGATCGTCATGGTGCATCGCCGTGACCGTTTCAGAGCCCAGAAAGCTCTTGCGGAACGTGTGCTCAACAATGAAAACATTACCGTACGGTTCAACCACGAAGTTCGGGAGATCAAGGGAGATACCCAGGTCCGCAGCGCAGTGCTCTTTGACAATGCAGAAAAAAAAACCTATGAAGAGGAATTTGATGCGGTGTTCGTGTTTATCGGCTCTATTCCCCAGACAGACCTTGTCCCCTTTGCTGACACCAATGAAGTTGGTTATGTGATCACCGACCAGTGCATGAAGTCATCGGTCCCCGGTCTGTATGCCGTAGGGGATGTCCGCAATACCCCCTTCAGGCAGGTGGTGGTAGGAGCCGGTGAAGGTGCCGTAGCAAGCCATTGCGCCGCAATGTACATTGATGAGCTGAAGGGACAGGCATACCGCTAGGTATGCCTGATCAACATCATTGCTGTCTCATTGCACTTGACCAATGACCTTTCCCGTGGTTGAATTTATTGTATGAAAGTATTGATGACATCCAGTGAAGCTGCTCCTTATGCGAAATCCGGCGGACTTGCCGATGTAGTTCCTGCCCTGTCCCAGGAACTTTCAGCCATGGGACATGATGTGAGGGTCCTGCTGCCCTGCTACCAGGGTATTCAGTTCATTTCACCCCGCACTCTGCCGGGGACATG
>PWNW01000099.1 GCA_003557605.1 Spirochaetaceae bacterium | reverse complement strand
GTCGTCAGAGAATTCCTTCTTCAGCACAAGCATGCGACGGCTCTGGACATGTGCCAGCGTCTGCTGGCACTTTCGAGCAGTCAGGCCGAATTGCTTTATGCACATGCGGGGCTGGCACGATGTTATGTTCGCTTGGGTGACGATGCAAAAGTGCTTGAGATAGTGAATATCATCCTGGAAGAGTATGGTGATATAGAGGGTGCCAGCCATATGTTACTGTTAATCGGCGAGGAGTATTATTTTAAGGCACAGGAAATATCCGGCACAGAAGATATTGATACGATAAGAGCGTTGTATAGGCGAGCGATTGACGTGCTGGAGGAAACCTTCAAGACAGCGGAAAGTGCCCGTTATTTTGGCCTATCGCACTATGTGATTGGGCTGGCTTCTATGCAAACAGGCGATTATTTGAAAGCCGCGGAGGCGTTTACATCTTCCTACCATGTTTACCCTGAATATCAACGTGCCGACTATTGTATGTTCGCCGCGGCGAACTGTTACGAAAGACTTGCCCAAGACGATGTAATTTCGTGGGCCGAGGCAGAAGCGGAAATTCGCGACCGGTTCACCCTATTGCTGGAACGGCATCCTGAGAGTCGGTATGCTGCGAATGCAAAGGGCTTTTTAGGGCTCAATTAAGGTTTGAATTTTAGCGGATTATTTCCAACCGTACAAATAACTCACAATATAAGGAGTTTGAGCGATGGCACCGAAAACTTTCTCAACGTATGTGTTATTGGCGATGGTCATGGCTGGCGGAATACTGTTCCTGGAGGCGGTGCAGGTGCCGTTTTTTGATACTGTTATTACCTCGGCGATGGGCTGTCCGGATCCAGATTACCCCGGCGACGAAGTCGATGACAACGGCAATCCACGTTGCAAGGCGGATTGTTGCACCACTGCCCCGATGACGACGGTAATGGAGACGGCTACGATTATGGCATAACGAGTCGTGCTCGCTATGGCGTCGGTGACGTTATCATGCCCCCCAGCGGCGGTGGCGGTGGCGGCGGCGGGCCTTGTTGTGAAGATACGCAGACAGGGAACCCTATAAACGCCAGTACGGGCGAAAAATATCTTTCCGTGACGGATGCCTACATCAACGGGCCGATCCCAATAGCGATTAGGCGTTCATACGGGAATCAACGAAAATACGACTCTCCGTTTGGCCACAACTGGACGATTAATTATTATGCCCGGATTAAATCCATTGACAGCACCACGCTAACTTACATTACACATCGAGCCGGCGTTGTCGAATATCCAAGAGTTGGAAGCTTGAACAAATATGCGTTGGAGGGCAATTCCAGCCACTATTTTGAATATAATGACACCGATGGCGGTTACGATTTGGTGGTTCCCGGCGAGGGGCTGATTTACCATTTCAAATGGTCTTCGGGGGCTGATAAAGGACGCCTTAAACATATTCGCGATGACCACGGCAACCAAGTGTCGTTTCAGCATAGCAGCACCACCGGGTTTATCACACGAATCACAGATACGCTGGGCCGAGATATTCGTTTTTTCTATAATGCCAGTAACAGGCTATGGCGAATTTGGGATATAACAGGCAGTCGCAACTGGTATTATTACTATTCTGCTTCGAATGATTTGATCCGTGTCGAATATCCGGAGGTACCGGGCTATTCCGGAGGAAATCGACTGAAGTTTCGCTATGACTATGACAGTAACCATAATCTGACCCATGTACGTGATCCGCAAAACAATACTGTGGTGCGCAATTATTACGATGACGAAGAGGACAATGGTGTCTGGAGGGTCTACAAGCAGGAACGAGCCGGCGGTGAACGTCAACTGACGCATGACGCAGCAAATAATGTGACGACTGTCGAAGACCCGGAAGGGAATATTACAGAAATCCACTACAATGACGACGGCTTGAAAACCAAAGAAGTTGTTTTTACCGCCGATCCGCAGGCAGTTCCCAATCAATATATAACCGAGTATTTTTATGATGAGCTGGGGCGTAATACCCTGACGATTTTGCCCGAAGGCAATTGTGTTTCCTATACATTTAATGAAGATAATATGATAATCGGTGTCTATCGCAAAAGCTCGCCCGGCGATCCCAATGATCCCGAACATCCCAATGTGATTGCCACGTTGTACGAATACGACGAAACTCACCACACCAAGGCAGCTAAAGTCACCGATGCGATGGGCAATGAAACCCACTATGAGTATAACACGGCAGGTCAGGTTACGAAGATCACCCATCCTGAAATCGAGACGCCGGACGGCCCGGACATTGCCGTTGAAGAATATACCTACACGGCAATGGGCAAGGTCGACACGTACATTAATCCGGATGGTGTGGTTACCCAATATGTCTATTGTCAAACCACCGGTTTTCTGCTGGATGTGATCGAGGACTACGGGCAGGGACAGGACAACCTTAACCTGATGACCTCTTACGCCTATGACACATTGGGTCGGGTAACGTCTGTGACCAGGCCCGATGGCGCAACGACGCAGTATGAATATAACGCTTTGGACCAGGTCACAAAGGTAATCGGCCCCGAACCGTTTGAATACGAGACGCTTTATGCCTATGACCATAACGGCTATCGTAAAGAGGTCAAACGGCAAACCTCCGATCCGCAGAATCCCTGGCAGGTTACGGAGTTCACCTATGACCGGTGGGGCAAACTCATCGCATCCAAGGATGCCCTCGGCAACGAAACAACCTATGAATACGACCTTAATGAGCGTAAAAAACAGGTTACCGATGCGTTGGGCAATGAAACCCATTATGCCTATGACGAACGCGGGCTGCTGGTCAAGGTAACAGACCCCAACAACAACGATACGTTGTATGCCTACGACCTGAACGGCAATCGCACCAGTGTAACCGATGCCGAAGGCAACACAACCCATTACGAATATGACGGCTTGGGCCGGCTGGTTGCGATCATTGACGCCGAGGGGCACTATCGGATTCGTGTGTTGGACAAACTGGGTCGCGTGATTGAGGAAATCGCTTTCAACGTCGCTGACGAGGCCCTGATGCAGACGCGGTTTGCGTATAACGCAGCGGGCGATTTGATTGAATACGCCGTGATGGCCGATGCCGACGCCGACGCGCAGACACCCGTCAATCCCGACATCGACAACGTGACCCGCTATGCGTATGCCTGGGCCAACGGACCGATGGTTCAGCAAACACGCTACTACGGCGGCGACGGTGTCAGTGCCGCGACAGCCGCGGTGACCACGCACCTCTACGATGCCGTGGGGCGCAGGATTCAGACCGAAGATGCGGACGGCAATCTGACCGACTACTATTATGATGAGGCCGGTCGGGTGGTCCGCGTCCAGCAATTGGACTTGGACCCTGTCGGCAGCAATGACCTTCTGCTGACAACGGATTTGGTCTATGACGAGCTGGGGCGGCTGACCCATCGCATCGAAAAGCCGGAAAACCCGGACGCTGCATCCGATGCAAGCTGGCATACAACTGCGTATGTCTATGATGCGCT
>PWNW01000157.1 GCA_003557605.1 Spirochaetaceae bacterium | reverse complement strand
CCTCAAGCTCCCTATACAGCGGCTTGAGTCTGGGATGATCCTTTTTTACAGCTCCCGGTGCTTCAAGATCCTTCAATATACGCTTCGATACGCTTGATGCCTCCTTCGGTACCGAAGCATCGGGTACCGGCATCTCTCCCATGAAGCCTTCAGGCGGATTGATGAACCATGAATACAGTGTGCCGGCATACTGCAGGTATATCCCTACAGCAAATAACCCTTCGCCATCAAGAACGCTTCCCTGTTTTGATACCCGCTGCACATGGTCATCAATGTCCGGAAACGTACTGATTCCGCCTGGTTCACGAAAGGAGAGCAGGCCTGCTGTCCTTCCAGTGCGCCTCAGCTCCTCGGCTAGATACACCGGATCTCTTGAGGCCTTCCGGGAAAACAGAAGGTCCCTTCCTTCCCGGGTCAGGGTGTATGATGAGATTTCCTGGAGTACGGTATTCAGTTCAAGTGATTCAATGCTCTGTTTCATCGCAGACTGCTTCTTTGTTTCTGTTCTTCGGTGATGCGTACATACCTCTGGTACCGTCCTGCATCAATTTCTCCGTCCTCAACTGCATTCTTTACAGCACAGCCGGGTTCATGGATATGAAGGCAGGGACTGAAGCGGCATCGGCCGATATGATTCTTCATATCGGGATACCAATGGGATATCATAGACGGGTCCATATCAGGAATGTCAATCTCCCTGACTCCGGGGGTGTCAAGAAGTTCCCAGTTTCCGTCCTGGGATTTCAGGACGGTAGTAAAATTAGTGGTATGACGGCCCTTGTTGTAACGCAGTGAAACCTCTTCAGTTCTCTGTTCTGCTGCAGGGATCAGCGCATTGACCAGACTCGACTTACCGGCCCCGGACTGACCGAACAATGCAGACCGTTTGCCGGGAAGCAGCTTTGCCAGTTCATCAAGGCCCTTCCCTTCCGCTGCAGAGACCCTGCAGAAACCGATCCCCAGTGAAGCATAGACCTCAATATCCCTGCTGATATCCTCAGGTTCCGGCAGGTCTGTCTTATTAAGTACAATAACCACAGGTATGTCATCGGCACACAACAGCACTCGGTCGATAAAACCGGGCCTGAACTGCGGCTGGTCAACAGAAACGACGCAGAGAATCTGATCTACATTGACAAACAGAGTCTGGTTCATCCTCCGCTTCAGATTGTAGCGTACAAAACTGTTTTTCCGGTCCAGTCTTTCCTCAATTCGTCCCTCCTGGAGACCAACAGGCTCAAAAAGCACCCGGTCTGCAGGGGTAAGGGGTGTTTTATCCACATCTATGCCCCGGAGAACCTTACCCTTGATTCTGCACAGGTATTCTCTTCCGTGTTCATCCGCTACGGTATAGATGTTGTTTATTCCCTTCAGTATGGATCCTTCTTGAGTCACGGGCGGTTAATCTCCATTTATGGTGCAGATATACTCTACCGTGAATCTTCAGTATTGACAACATCTCCGATTCTGATACCTTTTGCATATGTTCACATTTTCACCCTGTGCAGAAAAACAATGCAGGTATCCTGCAGTATCGGATTCAAAGTACTGTCTCACCCACTCCCCTTTTGCTGAGAAGATTATCGACCGTGCTGTCTCCGCTATGGAAAGCGGAGAGGTGCTCGGTTCGGTTTCTTTATCGGGGACCACGATTCGCGGACGTGATTTTTCCGGATGCAGGCTCTATGCCTGTAATTTGGCGAGAAACATTTTCATTGACTGCGACTTTTCCGAGGCATTCATCCAGCTGAGCTTCTTTGATTTTTCAAAATTCCTTCACTGCAGATTTGAAGACGTCACTATTAAGTACGGAGTCTTTGCGGGATCTGAATTTAGAAGCTGCTGTTTCGAAGGTTCTGATATTCTCCATACAAACTTTATTGGGATTTCTGCCCGTGAATGCAGCTTTGATGACTCTGATCTCTATTTTTCCAATTTCACCCAATCGCAGCTGGATTCTGTCTCCTTCAAGGACTGCAATGTAAAGAAAGTGGAATTTACCGAAAGCATCAGACATGAGGTGAGCTTCAAGTACTCAAATTTTGAAGAAGCAATTTTTACCCGGGAGTAAACACCAGAACATGAAGATTTTTTTCCATTTTTCTGTGATCGGATTCTCTAACAGCTATGTCATCGGCAATGATTCCGGGGGTGATGCGGTAATTGTAGATCCAGGGATCATGGACATTGACCTCCTGAAGCTGGTTGAAGATAACGGCTACTATATTAAGCATGTGCTGCTTACCCACCGTCATGCTGCACATGTCGGGGGAATAAAAACCATCATGAAGATTTATGAGCCGGAGGTGTATGCAAACAACATGTCTGTGCTGGATATTCCGGTCCATGCGGTCAACGGCGGAGACTGCATGGATTTAAACGGGATCAAGATCGAAGCTGTTCATGTTCCTGGTCATTCCTCAGATTCACTTGTGTATAAAATTGGACTGGCACTTTTTACCGGGGACGTGCTGATGTGCGGAAAGATCGGCACCACCACGTCGGAACTTGCCAGGTCGCTGCTGCTTCGCTCAATTGCAGAAAAACTGTATCCCCTTGATGAATCCTGCCTGATATTCCCAGGTCATGGTCCCCCCTCCACCCTGAAGGCTGAAAAAATGTTTAACCCCGATCTGCTCACAGGAATCAGGCATCTGTACTCCTGATGAACTTCTTGATCCGACTGGGCATGGGTGAGCGGAATACCTGCATTCCCTTGCCGGGAACACAAATTTGAAGAGAAAAGGCATGGAGCATTAGACCTGGTTCCGATTCGGAGGCACCTCCGTAGATCGGATCTCCTATAATCGGACAGCCGATATGCTTCATATGGACACGCAGCTGATGAGTCCTGCCGGTTACCGGCTCCAGGGATACCAGTGAACAGTGACCGAAGGTTCGAAGCACCCGGTACCGGGTCACCGCATTCCTTCCCCGGGAACTTTCGGGACTAACAACCCGAAAGACCTTGCGTTTGAGACGATCACGGGCTATCCGTGCAGCAACTGTACCCTGAAGCTGCTTTGGGACCCCTCGAATCAACGCAATGTAGGTCTTTTTCACCTGCCTGTCATGAAACTGCCGTGCAAGATATTCATGGGCTATGCTGTTTTTTGCAAATATGATGGTGCCGGAGGTATCCTTGTCAAGACGATGAACGATGCCCGGCCTCAGCACATCTTCAGGAAAGCTTCCCAGCATGTCCGAACAGCGGTGCAGCACCCCCTGCACCAGGGTGCCAGAAAAGTTTCCCGCCCCGGGATGGACCACAACACCCGGATCCTTGTTAATGACGATCACCTGGTCATCCTCATAGATAACCTTGAGATCCATCGGATGAGGTTTCAGGGCTGAGGGGGACGGTGCATCGTAAACCACGGTAAGGCACTCTCCGGGATGAACAGACCTGGACCCTTTCACCTTCTTTCCGTTAATAATAAACTCCGCATTGCGCTGGGCGAGCTGGCTTCTCGAGAGCTCATGCATGGCGTTTCCAATAAACACATCAGTGCGCATGGGGGAGGAGTCTTCGGGAACAGTTACGGTACGGGTGATTCTTCGGGGTTCATTCACTTGACAATTCTCCCGATAAGAAAATCAGCAAGGGAAACTGCTGCGGAAAGAGAGACTGCAGTTGTGATGCGGACCGATGAAGGAACTTCATCAGTAAAGAACAGCGGAAGCACCAGGGAAGCGGCCCCGAAAGAAAGAGGAAGGGATCCGAAAAAGATAATTTCAGCCCTTCTTGCCTCACGGGCCCAGGCAGGAAACTCCAGAGGATCATAGGGTTCATATTCAAAAGTCTGTTCTGCTGATGCGGTAAAGCAAATACACAGCAGCAGAAACAGTGCAGCGATTGCGCGAAGCCTGCCCATAGAGTGCCTCAGGTAAAAAATGCGCTTCCAATGCGCACCAGATCAGATCCTTCACGGACTGCCAGTTCAAAATCTCCGCTCATCCCCATGGAGAGCAGAAGGCGGCCTTTCAGTTCAGGATACCGGGATACAAGCTGTTCACGGGTTTCATAAAGGGAACTGAAGGATGTTCTCACAGCCCGCTCATCACCCTCCAGGGGACCCATGGTCATGAGACCAGTGAGCCTGACATGCTCAAGTTCAAGGGAGAGTTCAATAAGGTGAAGAAGATCATCCCTGGAACGTACTCCATGCTTATTGAGTTCCCCAGAGGTGTTCACTTCAATCATAATGTCCAGGATTTTCCCCAATTCCCTGCTGTGCATGTCAATTTTTACCAGGATTTTCTCCCGTTCCACCGTCTGGATGCAGGTGCTGTGCTGTACCGCAGGCTTCACTTTGTTGGACTGCAGCGGTCCGATCAGGTGCAGCTGGGAAGGATTCACCTTCGGCGCCTTCTCCTGGAGCTCCTGGACCCGATTCTCACCGATGCAGGTCACCCCGCATTGGATCACTTCCTTGATCTGATCAATGCTCCGGGTCTTTGTCACCGCCATCAGAATTACATCGTCGGGGTTACGGGAGCATGATGCAGCAGCCTCTGCAATTCTTGAGCGTATCAGTTCAGTCTGTACGGCAATTGTCGACATGAATGGAGTATATCATGAAAGGGAGGTGCTTTGGAATAGTGTCTGCCTTTCTGCATCATTCTTCTGTAAGATAAGCTCACTGAAGAAAAAGAAAGAATGCAGCTGCCATGGTGCAGCAGCTGCATTCTGTTCATCACCCGTCAGGATCCGTAGAATCTGCTGATATGCTGGTAATATGCACCGGCTTTGTTGAATCCCACGTAAATAGTTAGAAGAAGCAGCAGTTCAAACAGCTCCTCCTTGGAAATTCCGTTCTTCTTGGCCATCATAAGATGGTTTTCGAAGGGTTTTCCCTGAATCTGTTCCACCACATCCACCACAATGGCACAGAAAATCTTCAGGCGCTGATCAAGCAGCGGTGTGTCGTAGGCCTTTCCGGAAGCCTTCAGGCACAGTCGTGCAAAATCGGGATTCATCTTCTCCAATCCCTCCATCAGCTCAGGGTCGCCCAGCACGGCATTCTCAAATACTGAAGGAGTCTTGGGAGGAGGATCCTGCTCAAGTTCACTTACCATCTCGAATAGTAATGCTTCACGTGTCGCCTGCAGGTCTTCAGCAAAGAAGGGCATATTAGTACGGACAGCCTGGACTGCTTTGTCCAGGGCCTTCCTGCTTTTCCATGTCTGGTCAGAAAGAAACACCGAAGTCCGGTAAATTCCCTCGAATCCCTGGTACACATCATAGGCCAGTGATCCGTCAAGTTTTTCCAGTCGCCGTTTCATTTCCAGAATACCGCGGCGGACAGCCTGTGCTGCTTCTTCCTTAGCATCCATCCATACAACAAGCTTGACATGACCTTCAGAGACATAGGCGCTGTTCATCGAAGGCCCGCTTATTTTCAGGCAGACTTCAAACTCCCCGTCAAACAGCTCCTCTTTCCGTGCCATATAGTCCTTAAAATGATCTTCCGCAAGATGTTCCTCTACGGCTTTCATCCCCTTCCACCGTTCCTGGAGAATGAAAAACGATGATGTCCGTTCTTTTCTGTAAATATCCCTGGTGCTGCGAAACAGGTCGTAGGAAATGCATCCAGGCTCCTTTCGTGTCTTCTTGAGAAACCCCCGGGTCACCTGTTCAGCTTCTTCTTCCATTCCCCTTCGTGCCTTCATACGGGTCATCACGCAGATCGTCCCGGGTTTCTCCATATGCTTCGCGTATTTTATGTTGAATTTTGAAAGCACTGAATCGGGCAATGCTGAATTCAGAACCCCGCCGGCGGCAATCCCGTCAAGGGGAAATCCGCCGAAAAACACATACACATTCTCCTTCGGTATGTCCGCAGCCTGGGATAGAATTCTTGCATACTCCCGTGCAATATACTTTTTCTGTTTCTCCTCAAGCTCCAGAGACTGTACTGATACTACCGGCATACTTCATCTCCCTTATATAGATTTCCTTCTTCTGCGCTATCCTGTGTAGGGAGTGCAGATATGTACGCTGAACAGCTGTCCGTCATCAAATGGAATAAACAGCTCAGGGGCCTTTTCCATGAACTGAGCAAAATGCTTTGTTCCCATATGTTCCTGTATGGCTGAAAACCCCTTCCATACCTCGTAGAGCAGAAAGCTGTCCTGGTCCTCAATTCCCTGATAGAGCTGGTACAGTGAGCACCCGGGTTCCTCTGATGAAGGATTGAGAATCACCTCCGGAGCTTCACCGCATACATCTCCGCTCTTTCCAGGGAGTGACCGGCACATGGTTGCAACGATAACCTCCGAACCCTCTGGAGGCGACTGCGGGTTAAAGGGAGAAGCTATGGTTACAGCAAACGGGGCATCCCCGGCAACCGGTTCAAGCAGCCGTAATGCAGTATCCATAAATACGGCAAAGTGAGCGCTTGTGATATGCTCGTTGACCCCCTCCATACCCTTCCACTTTTCATGGAACACAACATTCTGCGGGTCCTGAATGTCCTGAAGCACTTCATAGGAAATGCAGCCTCCCTCTTCCCGTGTCGGGCCGAGAAACTGCTTCACCGCAGCCATAAACTCTTTGCTGCTCTCAGGCAGACAACGGCATCTGGTCACTACTTCTACGGTATTCATACATATTCCTCCTGGTATGCATGTTCAGGGACCTCAGTCCCTTTCTGCGGATGCGTTACTGTTTCTTGTCTATACTTCGAAGATGTTCAGAATACTTGGTATTGAACTGCTTGAGCACCTCTTCCGGGACCTCTGAGTTCAGCACCCCGCCGGCGGCAATGTCCTCAACATCATACCCGGCAAAAAACACATAAATTCTCTCTTCCGGAACAAGGGTCTCCTCAGAGAGGATTTCAGTGTACTTTCGGGCGATGCGTTTTTTCTGCTCCTCCAAAAGTTCCAGTGAATGGATCGTAACAACGGGCATACGCTTTCTCTCCTTTTTCAGCTTTTTTATTCCTGGTGACAGGTAATTATCACCTCGGTTATATTCAGTGGTTCGTCCTGAACCCGCATTCCGTGCTTCTGAGATGGAAATAGTATCGTGAGATCCCCTGTCTGTATCAGATGCTCCGTGCCGTCAATGCTCAGCAGTGCAGCGCCGTTTCTCACAAAGCTGATGACAAGCTGGTCATGGGTATGTTCAGGAATAACGGTGCGGCCGGGGAATGAAAGATGGCTTATCATGACATCTTGGTTAATAACCCCAAAGGAACTGCCTTCCCGCTGAGAACCTGCTGGACCCGAAGCAGGGATAAACTCCGGTATGCCGAGATTTCTGAATTTTTCAGCCGCCTCATGTTCAGTCATGTGCTACACCCTTCCCATCGCAAAGGGCGGGTACACATCCTTTTCTACCTGCACATCAATAAGAACCGGTGTATTGAGCTTCAGGGCCTCCAGAAATGCCTCTTCAGCCTCCTCAAGGGTTTCTGCCCGGAAACCAGCTGCCTTGCAGGCCTTGGCATAAAGCATGTAGTCGGGATTGGTGAATTCCATGTATGCATGCCTTCCGTACATATTCAGGAGAAATTTCTTGATGACGTTGAACTCTCCGTTGTTAAAAATAATCCAGATAACCGGAATACCGTACTGCACCGCAGTAAGCAGTTCAAATCCGCCCATAAGATATCCTCCGTCACCGCACCCGCAGATAACTGTTCGGTTGGGGTTGGCGCACTTCACCCCTATGCAGCCGTTTACATGGCTTGCCATAGGCCCGAAGCTTCCCGGGTTCTGGTACCGCTGGTTGTGAGTAAGACTCAGATAGCAGTTAAGCCAGAGCATATGAGAACCTGCATCACCCATGACCACTGCATCCGGCGGAAGATGGCGGGATATCATCTTCACCAGATCAGCGGGATGAATCTTTGGTCCAGCATGACCCGTATCCATATCAGCAAATTTCTCACGCTCAATATATCGCAGGGGAACATCATCAACGGTTTCCTCCAGCATCTGTGCAAGCTGGTCAACCGCAGCACCTGCATCTCCGATGACCGGAAAGTCAGCAGGATATACTTTCCCAATTTCATGTTCATCGATGTTGATATGAATCAGCTTTTTGCCCTCCAGCAGGTCCGGATTGAATTTATACGTCGCATTCTCAGCAAAGGAGTTTCCAACTGCCAGGATGACTTCAGCTTCATCAAAGGTTCGCAGGGCCGACGGGTCACCCGATGTCCCGTATACCCCCGCAGACAGGGGATGATCCTCAGGAATCACCCCCTTTGCATCCATAGTGGTAACCGCTGGCATCTGGAACCGTTCTATGAACCGGAGAAGTGACTGTTCGGCATGTCCCCGAACTGCGCCGTACCCGATGAGGGCTGTAATGCGCTTCCCTGAAGAAATGGCCTCACTAAGCAGATCAGCAGCACACTGCAGAGCGCTGTGCTCAGGCAGGACAGGTTTCCAGGATACATTGATTTTCCGAAAGTTAGAAACCTCGGCGGTGGTAATATTCTTGGGAATATGAATATGCACCGGACCGGGCCTCCGGTCAAAGGCCAAGTTCACAGCCTCTTCAAGGACTGAAACCGCATCATCGGGATCTTCCAAAATGAAGGATTTTTTCGTAGTTGATGAGAACATCGCCTGGGAATCAGGGGTCCTAGACAATCCCGATGATTCATTGAGTGCACCCTTTCCACGGTCAGGCATGGAGGTATATCCCGTGACGGCAAGAACCGGAAGAGAATCTGACAGGGCAACAGCCATCCCCGAGAGCAGATTGAATGCCCCGGGTCCTCCGGTAGCAAAGCAGACTCCAAGTTTCTCGGAATACATGGCGTACCCGCATGCCATGAAAGACGCCGCCTGCTCATTACGCACAATAATAGTGCGTATGGATTTTGATTCCTCCAGAGCAAGCAGCATGCTGGCATTGACCTGCCCTGATCCTCCAAATACGTGGTCAACTCCAATTTGCTCAAGGACCTTCACAATACATTCATTGACATCCATAACGTCTCCTATTCAACAGATTCGTTGAATTTTGCTCTCAGCCTTGCGGGTGGTTTTTTTACAAACATCTCACCGTTTGATGCTGCATTGCTCAGATCATATCCGTCGAAAAAGACATATATCCGGTCCATCGGGACATTCGTAAGCTGTGAGAACAGTTCAGTATATTTTTCCGCCAGTATCTCCTTCTGGTCGTCCCGAAGTTCAAGGCTTTGAATTGTTATTGCAGGCATGCTTTGCTCCTTGCTCTGTGATGGCATCCGGTCCTTGCTCATGCAGACCGGTCAAGGGTGAACCTTCAGATGACAGTACCTGAAGGAATAACACTGTTCTTCGGGATGATGATCAAACCTTCCTTTACATAGTGGGAAGCATATTCCCCTTCCTCCCTGTGAAAGTCATCGACACCTATGCGGCAGTATTCTCCGATGCGGACATTTTCATCAATGATGGCGCCGCGTATCATGGTCCCTCTGCCAATACCGTAATTCGGAAGTCCCTGTTCTGCATTTTTCTGTTTTTCCGAAATGCTCTCATAGCTGTGCTCACCCATGAAATATACCCCGTCGAGCATCACTTCCGGTTCAATAAGGGTTCGCAGGCCAATGACAGAATGCTTGATCTCCGCTGCAGTAATGATGCTTCCTTCTGCGATAAGAGACTGCTCTACCAGGGAGTAGTTAATTTTCGTCGGAGGCAGATGATATTTCTGGGTGAAAATCGGCCTGCTTTCATCATAAAAATTGAATGCCGGTGCAATGGTGGTGAACTTAATATTTGCTTCATAAAACGCCCTGACTGTACTGAGGTCCTCCCAGTACCCCTCATAGATATACCCCTGCACCCGGTTTTTCCTAATCATGCAGGGTATGATGTCCTGGAATTCCTCTCCTTTGCATGTAAGGGCATGTTTCAGAAAGTCCGTCGAAAATATATACAGGCCCATGGATGCCAGGAATACCGGTTCATCTGAAGTATGTCTAATCTGCTTCTGCACTGCCTTTGATGCAGCAAATGAAGATATGTCAGTTGAAGCATGGCTTCTGTTCCTGAATCTGGTGATCTTCAGGCTTCCTGAAGCCTTGATGATATCAAGGGAGCGGGCCTGCTGAAGATTCACGGGCTTAACTGCCATGGTCAGGTCTGCGTTTGACGAAATATGGTGCCTGATCATATCCCTGAAGTTAATCTGGTAGAGCTGGTCTCCAGAAAGAATGATGTAGTATGACGGATCATGGTCCTGCAGATGATCAATGTTCTTCCTCACCGCATCAGCAGTCCCAAGGTACCAGTCGCTGCTCCACGGTGTCTGCTCCGCAGCAAGAACACCGACAAACCGGGACGAGAAGGAGTCAAAAATGTAGTTTCTGGAAATGTGGCTGTTCAGGGAGGAAGAATTGAACTGGGTCAGCACATACATCTTCCGTATTCCGCTGTGGATGCAGTTTGAAAGCGGAATATCAACCAGCAGATATTTTCCGCCGAAGGGAATCGCAGGTTTTGAGCGTTCCTTTGTCAGCGGATAGAGATGAGTGCCCTTCCCTGCGCCTAGAACTACCGCAAGAACTTTCTGACTCACATACTGCTCCTGAACTTTTATTATTAAGATGTTCCTGAGGCAGCAGCCTCAGGAAATCCTATTTGTTTCATCCTGGTATCATCTGGATGCTAAAGTGTCTCAAGAACTTCTGCAATTTTTTCCCCGTAGGCTATGGATGATTCAACGGAGGTGCCGGTTACAAAGGGCCAGTCAAAGGCCACTTCCGGGTCCTCTCTGGTGGCATTCTCACGGGCAATGCATTCACCGTCGGGTCCTACAGCTTCACGCACCAGATGCTCAACAGGCCACAGGAACCCGGGAGTATGCACATCTGTACCGCAGTTGTCTGCATCTGCACCATAGAGATCGTAGGTGAACTCCCACTCAGGACCGTAAAAATCCCAGGATGCCGGATGTGCAGTGATCCGTCTTCCCCAGATGACGCTGCGTTTCTCTTCATCATCCTGACGGCAGAACACCAGCGCCGAGACGGCATAGCACAAGGCTCCAACCAGCTTATCCTGTGCAATGGCATCTTTTATGAGTTTATGCACATGATAGTTGTTGCACATGTCAATCATAGCCCCCAGTCCTCCGGTGAGCACCACTGCATCAAAGTCCTTCATGTCTGCATCGGCAAATTTCAATGGGGAAGCCCATTCAGTACCGTCGGTGAGCTCCTTGATCCGTGCGCACACCTCAGGAGGATTGACATAGGTTTCAATAATTGGATCAAAGAAATCGGGATCAACACTCACCATCAGCGGAAGGGGTTTTTTCCCGAACCATGTTGCCAGGGTAACTTCATGGCCCGCTGCCTTGATGATATCCCAGGGAGCCTGCAGCTCCTCCCCCCAGGAACCGTAATTTGTTGCAAGAATCAGTACCTTTTTTTTCATGCATTACTCCTTTTTCCCCTATCAGGGTTGTTCACAGCAGAACGTTCCTGCCTGCTGCATAACTGTATATCTTAAGCATCCATAAAAGACGCCGCATAACAGCTGAACTGATCTTCTTCACCCCATCTGCTGCAGAATGACATCAACAAACTGCTGATGATGGTCACCGGTCCGGGCAGTCACCAGGTCCCCGTCTACCACAATATCTTCATCCACATAGACTGCACCCATGTTTTTCGCACCCCCCAGGAGGTTGTTATGGACCACCAGTTTTCTCCCCTTCACAAGCTCAGGCACCGGGGCAAGAAGCCACAGGCCGTGGCAGATAATGCCCTTGATGATATGCTGACGTGCAAAGGCGCGCTTCATAAACTCCGCCGCAGGGGGAAGCCTCCTGATATCTTCGGTGTACCGAAGCCTGTCAGCAGCATATCCTGCAGGAATAATCACCGCAGAAAAGCTGTCAAGCATGGTATCGTCAATATCTTCAAAGCTTTCCTCACAGGTTACGGGACGCCGTTCCTCATGGCCGTAGAACACCAGGCTCGGCTGCCCCCAGAGACGGCTCATGATATGAAGTTCCACACCCTCCGACGGGAATTTCTCCTGATAATAGGCGATTTCATGCTCATAGAAATCAGACTCTATGAGGACTGCGACCTTCTTTCCGGTGTTCTTCATGATTCAGCTCCTTTTTTCCATGGGGGTATTTCTTTACGGGCAGGGGTGAACACATCAATTGCCTCCGTTTCCCCTACAGAGACAAACTCATGGGGGACATTGGGCGGAATCGTGTAGGAATCACCAGCTTTCAGCACCATCTCCGCATCACCGACGATCATTTTGAATGATCCCCTGATAATATACCCGAACTGCACTGCAGCATGGCTGTGGCGGGTCAAGGCGGTGTTGTCATCAAAAATCCAGTGCATGGCATTTACCGCTTCATTCCCGCCGAGATAGGTGCCCAGCACCCCTTCTGAAACCTTCCGTGATTCCGCATCTTCACGTTTAAAAAACATCTTCTGCCTCCCTGTATCATTTCTTCCTGATTGATATCCCAAGCATGGTTATGTCATCGGATGCAGGCGCTCCGTCAGCGAAGGTGTGTATGTCCTGCTTCAAGTGCTTTATCAGCTGCTCCATGTTCTCACCAAGCAGCCGGTTTACTGACTGCACCGTTCGCTCTTCATTGAACAGTTCTCCCTTGGGATTCATCGCTTCGGTCACCCCGTCGGTGTAGAGCAGCAAAGTATCCCCAGGCTTCAGCGTCATCCGTGCAGAACTGTAGGGAATATCTTCAAAACAGCCCATCACAATGCTTTTTGCAGGGGTCATATAAGCAAAATCAACTCCGCTGACAGAAATCAGAGGAGGGTTATGTCCGGCACAGGCGTACTCCATCTCCCCTGTCTCAATGTTCAGCATGCCCATAAACACCGTGACAAACATGTTCTCCTCATTGTCTGAGCACAGCATATTGTTCGCGCGGAAAAATACTTCCTCCAGGGGGTTTCCCTGCATCGCCTGGTTTTTCAGGATGGTTTTGGTGATCACCATAAAGAGGGCAGCTCCTACCCCCTTTCCGGAGACATCACCAATGCAGAAGCACAGCTTATTCTCTCCAGTCAGAAAGAAGTCATAAAAATCACCGCCTACTTCCCGGGCAGGCTCCATCATGGCGTACAGGTCAAGGGCTTCAATATCAGGGAAGGGAGGAAATATTCTGGGAAGCATGCTGTTCTGAATCTTTACAGCCAGCTGAAGCTCACTTTCAATCCGCTCTTTCTCCTTTGCGGTTTTCTTAATAACAGCTATGTGATCCTTCAAGTCCTTGGTCATGGTGTTGAAGGAATCAGCGAGCAGCTCAATTTCATCACCCGTACGGATGTCAAGGGTATAGTCAAGATTGCCAGAACTGACCATGGTGACGCCCTTTCGCAGAAGATGAACAGGCCGTGATATCCTGCAGGAAATGAAGTACACCGTAAGCAGCACAAGCACAATAATAGCTGCCATCAGATAGATAATTTCATCCATCAGTCCTGCTGCCGGTTTATTCATGTCACGCTCATAGAGTGAAACACCAAGCATCCAGTTCGGGGTATTAGGT
>PWNW01000269.1 GCA_003557605.1 Spirochaetaceae bacterium | reverse complement strand
GCTGTTGATCAACGTACCGGCAGGGTCATTGTCATGGCCGCTATAGACAATCTGGTAAAGGGCGCTTCCGGACAGGCAGTGCAGAACATGAACATTCGCTTCGGTCTTGACCAGAGAACAGGACTGCTTCAGGCAGGCCTTATCCCCCGGTAGATGAGGAGACTGACATGAAACAGATTGAAGGCGGCATAACTGCTCCGAAGGGATACAGGGCTTCAGGAGTATGGTGCGGAATTAAGAAGAAATCCCTTGATATGACAGTGCTGTTCAGCGACGTCCCGGCACAGGCGGCAGGCGCCTTTACCCGGAACATCGTGCGGGCTGCCCCGGTGGAATGGGACAGCAGAATCATCACATCGGGAAAACCGGTCCGGGCAGTAGTGGTAAACAGCGGAAACGCCAACGCCTGCACTGGGGCCCAGGGAATGAAGGATACCTCCGCCATGGCGGAAATGCTTGCCGCTGAGGCGGGCATCACTGCCGATGAGGTGCTGGTCTGCTCCACTGGAGTAATCGGAGTTCCCATGCCGATGCAGAAGACAGCACAGGGAATCAAGGATGCATTCAGGGCCCTGGGCACGTCCCCTGATGACGCTTCACGGGCTGCGCAGGCGATCCTCACCACCGACACCTTTGTGAAAGAGTATGCTGTGGAGATAGATATCAAGGGAACTTCGGTGAGAATTGCAGGGATTGCCAAGGGATCAGGAATGATCCATCCAAATATGGCAACCATGCTTTCCTTCATTCTCACCGATGCCGGCCTGGAAGAGGGGCTTCTCCAGAAACTGCTGGGAGCTTCCATTGAAGACAGCTACCATATGATATCTGTTGACGGAGACACCAGCACCAATGATACGGTGCTGGCCCTGGCAAACGGATGCTCCGGAGCTCCAGTCATCACCGAAGGATCACCGGAGCTCCGGACCTTCAAGGAGGCCTTTGATGCGGTGAACTCCTATCTGGCACGGCAAATTGTCCTTGACGGTGAAGGGGCCACCAAATGCATTGAGGTTTCGGTAACCGGCGCTTGCTCAAAGGAAGATGCCCGTGCAGCCGCCAAATCAGTGATCACCTCAAACCTGGTGAAGACCGCCCTGTTCGGTGAGGACGCTAACTGGGGAAGAATTCTCTGCGCCATGGGATACTCCGGCGCATCCTTTGATCCCTCTAAAGCAAAGCTTCAAATCGAAAGCTCTGCGGGTTCGCTGCTCCTGCTGGAACAGGGCTCCCCCGTGGCATTTGATGAAGACGAGGCGAAGAGGGTGCTCAAGGAACGTGATATCTGTATCAAAGTCACTCTGCAGGACGGATCATCTGAAGCAGCAGCCTGGGGCTGCGACTTAAGTTATGAATATGTTCGGATTAACGGTGAATACCGCAGCTGAAACGAGGTGCCGGCATGGAAAAGACAATTGAAAAGGCGCAGATCCTTATTGAGGCGCTGCCCTACATTAAACGGTTCTCCGGGAAGATCGTGGTGGTGAAGTACGGCGGCAGCGCCATGACCGAAGAACACATCAAAGAATGGGTCATCCAGGACATCGTGCTGATGAAACTGGTGGGGATGAAGCCGGTGGTGGTCCACGGCGGAGGGAACGCCATCAGCACCATGCTCAAACGGCTGGGAAAAGAGACCTCCTTCGTCAAGGGACTGCGGGTAACCGACAGGGAGACCGCAGAGATTGCCGAGATGGTCCTCTCCGGGTACATCAACAAGCAGCTGGTGCAGTCGATCCAGAATCACGGCATCAATGCAGCGGGCATCAACGGCAAGGACGGAAGCACCCTGGTGGCTGCCAAGAAGCTGGTTGACGGTGAGGATGTGGGGTTTGTGGGCTCGGTGACCAAGGTGAACCTCAATCTCCTGAATGCGCTTATCGAAAACGAGTTCATTCCGGTCATCGCCCCGGTAGGCACCGATGCAGACGGAAACACCTACAACATCAATGCGGATTATGCCGCAGCATCCATTGCCGGAGCGCTCCAGGCTGAGAAGCTGTTCTTCCTGACTGATGTGGAGGGAATTCTCAAGGACGTGGATGATCCTGGCTCAATCATCAGAAGAATCACCGTGGCTGAAGCGCAGCACTTCATTAAAGAGGGGATCATCTCCGGGGGCATGATACCCAAGACACACTGCTGCATCCAGGGCATACAGGAAGGGGTAAAGACCGTACATATCCTGGACGGAAGAATTGAGCACAGCATGCTGCTGGAAGTGTATACCGATCGGGGAATCGGTACGATGATCACCCAATAGGAGAAACTCATTCTATGAAACCTGAAGTAACGCTGAACACAACCAGGGATGTCATTGAAGCAGGCAAGGCCTATGTCATGTCCACCTATGCGCAGCTTCCAGTGGTGCTCACCGGAGGCAGGGGATGCGAAGTCTATGACATGGACGGAAACACCTATCTCGACTTTGTGGCAGGCATTGCGGTGAATGCCCTGGGATACGGTGATGAGGAGCTGAAGGCAGAAATCCTGAAAATCATGGAGGGGGGGCTTACCCACTGCTCAAACCTGTACTGGAGCAGACCGGCGGTTGAGGCCGCCTCACTGATTGCCCGCCTCAGCGGTCTTGAAAAGACCTTCTTCTGCAACAGCGGAGCGGAAGCCAATGAGGCGGCGCTGAAGCTGGCGCGCAAGTTTGGCTCCCGCACCGGCCGAAGCAGGATCATATCCATGGAGCAGTCCTTTCACGGCAGGACCTACGGGGCGGTGACGGCAACGGGGCAGCCGAAATACCATGCGGGGTTTTCCCCCATGGTTCCCGATATAGTCTATGCCCGTTTCAATTCCCTGGAAAGCGTGGAGGAGCTGATTGATGAGAACACCTGTGCGGTGATCACAGAACCAATCCAGGGAGAAGGGGGGATCATTCCCGCCAAGGAAGAATTTCTCAAGGGCTTAAGAAAACTCTGCGACGACCATGACCTGCTTCTGATCTTCGACGAGGTCCAGTGCGGCATGGGAAGGACCGGACGTCCCTTTGCATTTCAGCAGTACCAGGCAGTACCTGACGTCATGACACTGGCAAAGGGCCTTGGGGCCGGCATCCCCATCGGTGCCATGGCGGCAGGAAGCAGGGCGGCCGATGTGCTCTCACCGGGAGATCATGCTTCCACATTCGGAGGAAGCCTGATTGCAGCCGCAGCGGCTTCAGTAGTACTCAGAAGACTTTCAGAGGGCTCTCTGCTCTCATCGGTGGAGAAGACCGGAGCACTTCTCAGGGAGCTTCTTCTGGATCTGCAGAAGGAGTTTCCAGTGATTACCGACGTACGCGGCATGGGACTCATGCAGGGCATTGAACTCTCCTGCGAAGCTTCTCCTGTCGTGAAAGCGTCCATGGAGAAGGGACTTCTTCTTGTGCAGGCCGGAGTCAAGGTGATCAGGTTTGTCCCTCCCTTGACGGTCACTGAAGGGGAGATCATGAAGGGAGCAGAAATACTGCGGTCAGCCTTTGCCGAAACCGTTCCATCCTGAAATTTCACCCAGGTCTT
>PWNW01000284.1 GCA_003557605.1 Spirochaetaceae bacterium | reverse complement strand
TGGTGACTGGTGAACGATTACCGATTACCGATTACCGATTACCGATTACCGATTACCGATTACCGATTACCGATTACTGATTACCGATTACCGATTACCGATTACCGATTACCGATTACCGATTACCGATTACCGATTACCGATTACCGATTACCGATTACCGATTACTGATTACCGATTACCGATTACCGATTACCGATTACCGATTACCAAACTCCCCGACTACCTCAATTTAGGTATATTAAAAAACTTCATTTTCATCATCTTCTTCGTCATCATCAAATAAAAATTCACCCCCGTCGGAGGCATATCCTTTAATGTTCTCGATTGATTTTGCAGGTGGCAGTGTTATGCTGAATACGGTTTTTTTGTTTGGAGTGCTTTCCAAATTAAGTTGCCCGCTTAGCATATCAATTATAGCTTTGTTAATTGACAGCCCCAGGCCATGGCCCCTGTTAATAGTGTTTATGCCGGGATCAATCCTGTTGAAACGATTAAATATTTTCTTTTTGTTTTCTTTTGATACACCCACGCCGAAGTCGGTAACAGAGATATTTAATCTACCATTATCTAGCCATGCTTTTATTACAATCTCTCCCTTTTCCGGGCTAAACTTAATGGCATTACTCAAAAGGTTTGCCAGGATGAGATTAAGCTTTTCGGGATCGGTAGGAAAATAAAAGCTCTTTTCCACACCGGGATATATATCAAATGAATAATCTATTTTGATCTCCTTTTTATCTGTTTCATACTTAAAGGTTTCAATAACATTTTGTATCAATTGATTTACATCTACATTTGTTATTTCTGGTGCCCATTCACCTGCTTCAATTTTAGCGGCAGCAAATATGTTTTTAAGCTGAAAATCAAGGTTAAAAGCTTCCGAGTGTATCAGTTGCACCATCGAGATTATTTTATCCCAGCTTTCACCTTCTGATCGGAGGATGTTTCTGCTCAACCCCAGAATTGCGGCAAAAGGATTAATTATCTCATTAGTAATATTTGAAATAAAATGCGATTTGAGGGCTTCCGACTCTTCGAGCTTTTTATTGACTTCCGTCAGCTGATTTGTCATTTTTTGCAGCTCTTTGAGTGACTTTTTGTTTTCCTTGAAGCGTTTTTCAAGCTCCTGGAGTATTTGTTCGTCTGTGAGGTTTTGCATGACAGTAGATTTTAATTTATTTATGGATAATTTGTTTCATTGTTTCATTGTTGCATTGTTTCATTGTTTCATTGTTTAATTGTTTCATTGTTTCATTGTTTCATTGTTGCATTGTTGCATTGTTTCATTTAACAATAGAACAATAGAACAATAGAACAATAGAACCTCTTTTAAGTTTTCATAAACACCGTAGGTTTCAGTTGCACCAGCGGCACATTGAGCCCGGTGATTGACTCGCTATGGCCGAGGAAGAAGTAACCTCCTTGTTTTAGCTTTGTGCAAAGCCTGTTGATTACTTTCTCCTGGGTTTGCCTGTCAAAATAAATAAGCACATTACGGCAAAAGATTATGTCGAATGTATCTTTTACAATTGAATATTGATCATCAATAAAATTAAGCCTTTGATACGATGCATTTTTTCTTAATTCCTGGATTACCCTGACAGTTGGCTTTGCCCTGTCTTTCGAGCGCAAAAAGTACTTCTTTTTCAACTCCAGGGGTATTATTGCTATTCTTTCTTCCGGATATACAGCATCTAAGGCTTTAGCAAGTATTCTCGTTGAAACATCTGTGCCAAGTATGCTATAATCAAACTTTTTGTTTTTGTTGATAAACTCGCTTATAACTATTGCCAGTGTGTATACTTCTTCGCCGCTTGAACAACCGGCACTCCATATTTTAAGGGGTGTTCCGGGCTTTCTTTTGTGCAAAAACTCCGGCAGTGCTATCTGCTGTAAAAAGTCGAAGTGCGCCGGCTCACGAAAGAACTCCGTCTTATTGGTAGTAACCACATCTATCATGTGCACCACTTCCATAGCTTCACCGTCTTTGCTAAAGACAAAATCGCAGTACTCATCATAGGATGTCATGTTCAGATCCCGCAATCTTCTTTGCAACCTGCTTTGAAGCATTATTTTTTTTGCCTGTGGCATCTTTATCCCATACTGGGTATAAATAAACTGGCTAAGTTTATCAAAAACCTTATCAGGCATTTGTATTTTATAAACCGCCGATAAAGTAGATACGTTGTTTTTGTTTTCTTCCTGCATTTTTATTCAATTTTGATTAGTCATTAGTCATTGGTCATTGGGCATTGGGCATTGGGCATTGGTCATTGGTCATTGGGCATTGGTCATTGGTCATTGGTCATTGGGCATTGGTCATTGGGCATTGGTCATTGGGCATTGGTCATTGGGCATTGGTCATTGGGCATTGGTCATTGGTCATTGGGCATTGGTCATTGGTCATTGGGCATTGGGCATTGGGCATTGGGCATTGGGCATTGGGCATTGGGCATTGGGTTTGGGGTTTGGGGTTTGAGGTAGTTGTCGATTACTGATTACCGATAACTGATTACCGAATACCGATCACCTTCTCACCCTCTTATTGCTCAGCGCTCATCCCCCACCACTCTCTTCACCACCTCAAACTCCTCTTCCAATTGATCAAATAGTTTCTTTGTTCTATCAATATCATGTTCTTTATCATACTCTATTTTTTCGGCAATTTTGCCCAGAATTTTAAAGTGCAAAAACAGTGCAGCTCCTTTAAGTTTGTGGGCTGCTGTTTCGATATCATTGAAATTTTTGTTTTGCATTGCTTTTTTTAATAATTCAAAATACTCGTTTAAATGCGGGACAGCCATTGACATCAGTTCACGGTATTGCTGCATATTGCCATCGAGCCTGTCAAGAAAGCCTTGTTTGTCGAAATGAACTTGTTTTGCAATAAAGTGTTTATCAGTTTCTTCCAACAGGTCCTGTTGATCATCTTCCGGCTTTAAATATTTATTTAACATAAAGGCAAGACGCTCCTTATCAACAGGCTTGGACATAAAATCGTTCATTCCCGCTTTCAAACATTTTTCTTTTTCCCCTTTTATATCTCTTGCGGTATGAGCAATAATAGGCTTTCCGGCGATATCATTGTCTCTTTCAAACTTTCTTATTTCCCTTGCTACGTCATAGCCGTTTTTACCCGGCAATTGAATATTTAATATGATAATGTCAGGGTCATGTCTTTTGTAAAACTCCACTCCCTCATTACCGTCAACTGCTTCTATAACAGTAGCACCAGGCATGGTTTTATCAATAAATGCCTTTAAAAGATACATTATAATCTCAGTATCTTCAACTATAAGTATTGACGGATGTGTTTCTTTGTTTGTTTTCATGTTTTTGTAATATTAATTGGTCATTTGCTATTTGATATTTGCTATTTGCTATCTGCTATTTGCTATCTGCTATTTGCTATCTGCTATTTGCTATCTGCTATTTGCTATTTGCTATTTGCTATCTGCTATTTGCTATCTGCTATTTGCTATTTGCTATTTGCTATTTGCTATCTGCTATTTGCTATTTGCTATCTGCTATTTGCTATTTGCTATCT
>PWNW01000077.1 GCA_003557605.1 Spirochaetaceae bacterium | reverse complement strand
TTAAGCTTGGCGCACGATGGGCATCTTCTCCCAAGGAAGCCGCCGGTGAAGCTGACATCATATTCACCATTGTGGGGTATCCCTCAGATGTGGAGGAGACCTATTGTTCCGAACACGGAATCTTTGCAGGGGTGAAGCCTGGGTCAATCGTCGTCGATATGACCACCAATACCCCTGCTCTTGCCGAAGCCATATGGAGACAGGCCCAAACACTGTCGGTCTCAGCCCTGGATGCTCCGGTCTCCGGGGGTGATGTGGGGGCCAGGGAGGGACGGCTGTCCATCATGGTGGGAGGTGATGAGAAGATATTCAGGACTGTGCTGCCTCTTTTCGAGCTCATGGGAAAACATATTGTTCTCATGGGAGGACCGGGGACCGGCCAGCACACGAAAGCCTGCAACCAGATTGTGGTGGCAGGCACCATGATCGGAGTCTGTGAATCCCTTCTGTACTGCCATAAAGCGGGGCTGCCTGCAGATTCCCTGATAGACATCATCAGCAAGGGGGCCGCATCCTGCTGGTCCCTGGAGGTCCTGGGACCGAGAATTGCATCCCATAACTTTGAACCTGGATTTTATATTGATCATTTTGTCAAGGATATGGGTATTGCACTGAAGGAGGCTGCAGCTATGCAGCTCTCACTTCCGGGACTGTCACTGGTTCATCAGCTCTATGTAGCTCTTCAGGGCCAGGGGAAGGGAAAAAAGGGCACTCAGGCCCTTATCCTTGCCCTGGATACGTTATCAGATGCAGGCTTCGCAGATGCCTAGCAGCTTCAGCGGCTTGTCATATTCGAAGTTTTGCAGTATAAATCTTTGACCGTGCATCAGCGGAATATGCATTTCGGTGGTCCACGGAAGCTTCAAGTGTCTGGGAGGTACTATGAAAAAAGCGGATATTTTTATTGACGGAAAAAAATCCTTTGAACTGCCAATCATTATCGACACCATGGGAAATCAGGCAATGGATATCAGGAGCCTTCGCAGCCAGTCGGGTATGATAACCTATGACCCAGGGCTGGGAAACACCGGTTCCTGTCAGAGCCAAATCACCTACCTCGACGGAGAGAAGGGTATTCTCCGCTATCGGGGCTATGCCATCGAAGATCTGGTGGAACAGTGCGATTTTGTCGAAGTTGCCTATCTGCTTATCCACGGATACTTGCCCAACAAAAAGGAGCGGGAGAAATATACTGATCTGCTGAACAGGCATTCGCTGCTCCATGCGGACATGCAGTCATTTTTCAGACGCTATCCTGATCATTCCCACCCCATGGCAATTCTGGCGGCTATGGTAGTCTCACTCTCCTCATTCTACGACATCAACCTGGAGGAGGACCCGGAAATTCAGATTGACTTGACGGTTACCCGGCTCATGTCAAAACTGCGCACCATTGCGGCTTTTTCCTACCGTAAGATGCTGGGTGCTGACTTTATTAACCCAAGCTATAAATACTCCTACTGCGCAAATTTTCTCAACATGATGTTCTCATCCCCGGTGGTCCCCTATGAACCCAATCCGATCCATATTAAGGCGTTAAACAAGCTTCTGATCCTTCATGCCGACCATGAGCAGAACTGCTCAACCACGGCAGTGCGGCTCATCGGAAGCGCGGGTGGAAATCTCTACTCCGCAGTTTCCGGAGGCATCTGCGCACTGTGGGGCCCGAGGCACGGAGGTGCAAACCAGGCGGTGATCGAAATGCTGGAGCAGATCCATGCCGACGGAGGAGATGTCCAGCAGGCCGTTGCACGGGCAAAGGACAAAAACGACCCCTACCGGCTGATGGGATTCGGACACCGGGTCTACAAGACCTATGATCCCCGAGCAAAGATAGCCAGGGAAGTATGTGAAGAGGTGCTCAAGGACATGGGCAAACGGGACCCCCTCCTTGATATCGCGGAAGAACTGGAACAGGTGGCCCTTGAGGATGAGTACTTTAAGGAAAAACACCTGTACCCCAATGTTGATTTCTATACCGGCATCATCTTTCGGGCCATGAACATCCCGACTAATATGTATACGGTGATGTTTGCCCTTGGACGGCTTCCAGGCTGGATAGCCCACTGGCTTGAATGGCACCATGATCCCTTTGAGAGGATCGGAAGACCGAGGCAGCTTTATATGGGTCCGACCCTTCGGGTTGTGCCTCCGATTGACGAAAGAGAATAATCTGTTGACGGCTGCCCTTCGGCAGCCGTCTTTATTATTGCTGGTCTCAGTTTTTCAGCTTGGTATAGTTGAGCAGTCCGCCTGCCAGAAGAAGTTCACGCTGCCGTTTCGAATAGGGGGCTTCCAGAGGAAAGGAAGTCTCTTTGCTTCTGTTTACCAGCTGTATCCTCTCAGATGGTCCGGTGAGGGTTTCCCTGATTCCCCTGATTTCCAGGTCATCACCTTGATCTATACGGCCGTAATCCTCTTCATGGGAAAACATCAGGGGAAGTATGCCGAAATTCAGCAGGTTGGCCATGTGGATCCGTTCTATGGAAACTGCTATGACCGCCTTGACTCCCAGATACATCGGGCAGAGTGCCGCATGTTCCCTGCTTGATCCCTGTCCGTAGGATGCACCTGCTATGATGAAGTTATGAAGGCCCCGGTCCCGGTTGTCAGCGCAGCGCTGGGGAAATCCAGGATCAACGGGTTCAAAGACATACTGAGAATAGAGGGGTACATTTGACCGGTACTTCAGCCTCTGTCCTGCGGGCATGATGTGATCAGTGGTTATCTTCTCTCCCACTTTAATCGCGGCCTTTCCGATAAGATCTGCAGGAAGTTCTTTGTTTACCGGCGGATCCCCAATATTTGGACCGCGCTTTACCGTAATACCAGACCCGTCCTCGGGAGGGAATATAAACATAGAATCATCTATGGAAAATGATTCGGGTATCCGTACTTCCGGATACTGGTCTGCACCGAGGCTCATGGGGTCGACAAATGTGCCATGAACAGCCGCAAGTGCGGCAGTCTCCGGGCTGGTAAGGTACACCTGAGCTGAGGGTGTTCCTGTCCGTCCCTCAAAATTCCTGTTTGATGTCCTGATTGATACTGCATCAGTCCCGGGAGAAAAATGATTGCCGATGCAGAATCCGCAGGCGCTCTCAAGAATACGGGCACCGGCTGAAATCATATCTGCCAGTGAGCCGTCACGGGCTAACATCTGCATCACTTCACGTGAACCGGGGGCTATGCCGAGCACCAGATGCTTTGCCGCGGTGTTCCCCTTCAGCAGTTCAGCGGTCATCCGCATGTCCGTATAGGATGAATTGGTGCAGGAGCCGATGCATACCTGGTCAACCTTCAGTCCCGCCAGCTCCCTCACCTCCTTGATGTTTCCCGGTGAATGGGGCACCGCTGCCAGGGGCACCAGTTCTGAAAGGTTGATTTCAACAACCTGATCATACACCGCATCAGGATCGCTTACCAGTTCCACCCAGTCAGACTCCCTTCCCTGAGCTTTCATGAATTCCCGGGTCCGCTGATCACTGGGAAACAGTGACGTGGTCACCCCGCATTCAGCACCCATATTGGTGATAGTAGCCCGCTGGGGCACATCAAGGGTC
>PWNW01000314.1 GCA_003557605.1 Spirochaetaceae bacterium | reverse complement strand
TATGGAATGCATCAAGCATTGCTTCAAATACCCCGTCCCGAAATGTGTACAGCCGTGCTGCTGAATATGGCTTGCCGCTGTCGTCATAGGCATAACGCTGTTTCTTCGCAAGCTGCTGAACCCTTGGATTCTCTTCCTTCGGCATGAGCACTTCAGGTTCACGGTCATCCATGGCTTCAATTTTCTTATTGGAAAACATCACAGATTCAATGAATGCCCCGTCTGCATGGGGAGAAATTTCATGGTCTACAGCCAGTTCCATGGTCCGGAATATTTTCTGTTTCACCCGCTCCTGCAGGGATGCAATGGTATTCTCGTCGGTTATGCCCTCTTCGAGCATGTAGGAAGCGAATGCAGCTACGCTGTCCTGCTCCTTAAACAGGTCCATCTCTTCTTTGGTCCGGTAGGATGAGGCATCCGAGGGAGAGTGTCCGGAAATCCTGTAGGTAATGGTATCAAGCAGGACTGGTCCTCTGCCCTCATTGAGAATTTTCTTCTTGCGCTCAATCGCATCAGCAACTGCTAAGGGGTTAAACCCGTCGACACGTTCTGCATGCATCCCGTCGGGATTCACCCCGTACCCGATCCGAGCGGGAGTTACATACCCCATCGTTTCACCAAGGGTCTGTCCCCCCATACCGTAGAAGTTGTTAAATACATTCAGCAGGTACGGGGGAGCTCCCTTCATATCACCCCAGAGGGTATGGTACTGGTCCATTGCAGCCAGCATGATTCCTTCCCAAACGGGACCGCAGGCCATAGCTGCGTCTCCGATGTTGGAGATCACAATACCCGGTTTTCTGTTAATTTTCTTGTAGAGTGCTCCTCCTACCCCAATGTCGCCGCTGCCGCCGACAATGGCATTGTTGGGCATGCTTCCGAAGGGAGCAAAAAAGGTATGCATGGAACCGCCGAGACCGCAGTTGAAACCGGTCTTGCGGGCAAAAATCTCAGATAGTGCACCGTAGAGCACAAAGTTCACCGCCAGGTCCTTCACTGTCTCTGCGGGAAAGTGCTTCTGCACGATCTTCAGCAGCGCTCCATCCATAAACCCTTCAAGGATTGCCTGAAGCTGGGATTCATCAAACTTATGAATGGCTGAAAACGATTTTGCCAGTATTTCACCGTGGCTGCGATGTGAACCGAAGATAAAGTCCTCCGGATCAAGGTTGATGCATTGACCGACCGCTGCTGATTCCTGTCCGATGGAGAGATGGGCAGGTCCTTTATGATTATAGCTCAGCCCGTTATAAGCTCCCTCCCGCTTGATTAGATCAAGCATGGTCTCAAATTCCCGGATAAGCAACATATCGGTATATATCTGCAGGATACCCTCTTTTCCGTATTTCTTAATTTCCTTCTTTGCATCACCTTGATAGGTATTCAGGGGTATGGAACGAAGGTCTATCGTATCGGTTTTCCGTATTTCCTTTGGATTAATTACTAATGACTTAGGCATGATTCTCAACTCCTCTTATCTATCCTATAGTTTATGAAAGAGCCCAAAGGGCATCTTTAATAATTTCACTGACGCTTGGATGGGGAAACACAATCTCCTTGATGTCCCGCACCCGAAGCTCCGACTCGATCATGGCAGCAGCGCCGTAAATAATTTCACTGCTCACCGCACCGAGAAGATGCACTCCAAGCAGTACTTCACTGTCAGCATCAACAACTACTTTGCACAATCCTCCTGCTTTTTTTCCATGTTCCGCAAGGAACCTTCCATTGGACCGCATCTGCACTGCTGCTGTTTTCACCTTACGTCCCTGCTTTTCCGCTTCTTCCGCAGTCATGCCGCATCCTGCTGCTTCAGGCAGGGAGTACACGGCCCAGGGAATTGCATGCCAGCGCATCAAGCTTTTCCTGCCCAAAATCGTATCCACTGCGACCTCAGCCATTCTTGATGCTGAATGGGCCAGCAGGGAACGTCCGGTAATGTCCCCCACCGCGTATACATTAGGAAGGTTGGTCCGCATCCGGTCATCAACCGTGACGGCTCCTTTCTGTATATCCAGGCCAAGTTCTTCAAGGCCAAGGGTGTTGGGCTTTCTTCCTGCACTGATCAGTACGATATCGGCATCAACAGTACCGGTTTTTCCTGCTGAATCGGTAAATACCACCTGATGGTCCTTGATTTCCGTTACCCGGGAACCCAGGTGGTATTTCACCTGCTTCATCTCCCGACGCATCAGTTTTGCAAGGTCCCGGTCCATCATTGGAAGCACCTCGTCGAGCATTTCTATCACATGCACTTCAGTACCGACACTGGAGAAAAACGAAGCAAATTCCATGCCGATCACACCGCCTCCGATGACCGCCAGACGCTTCGGCAGTGCCTCCAGTCCGAGAATCTCACGGTTAGTCATCACGAAATCCTGATCTGTTCCAGGTATCGGAGGAACCATCGCTTCCGAACCTGATGCAATGATCAGGTTGTCGCAGGTATACTGCTCATCCTTGACCTTAACCAGAGAGGGGGACAGACACTCAGCTTCGCCGAATACCACGGTAACTGAGCTTTTTTTCATCAGAAACTCAATTCCCTTCCTCAGCGTCTCAACTACTTCCTGCTTCCATGCCATGGAGCGTGTGAAGTCATAGGAAACATTCTCAGCAGTCACTCCAAAGGACTGTGATTCCCGGGCATGCACATAGAGCTTTGCTGAATTCAGCAGGCTCTTCGTTGGTATGCAGCCCCAGTTGGTGCAGACTCCTCCAAGGTGCTCCTTCTCAATGAGCAGCACCTTCTGTCCTGCATCACCGGCCCGTTCAGCAGCTATGTATCCTCCTGGTCCCGATCCAATTATGATAATATCAAAATGTTTCATAGCACCACCTACCTTGCAGCTGTCAAGTCAATAGATTCCACTGCACGTACAAGCGCCTGGAGAAACCGGGCAGCCGGAGCACCGTCAAATGCCTGATGATCAAATGTCAATGAAAATCCAATATAGGGTTTCAGGACAATAGAATCTCCCTCTTCTGCAGGACGCTTGGTAATAGTGTTCACTCCAAGTATTGCCGTCTGGGGTGTATTGAGAACCGGGGTAAAATGCTCAATTCCCAAAGCCCCAAGGTTTGTCACCGTAAAGGTTCCGCCTTCCAAGTCATCAGGAGAGACCTTGCCCTCATTGCAGGCTGTTATCAGCCGCTTGGCTTCCTGGGAAATCTGGGGAAGCGAGCGAAGGTCAGCGTATTTCACCACCGGGACCATCAGTCCGCGGGGGGTATCTACGGCCATACCGATATGAACATGCTCAAACTCCTGGATGACATTACCGAGAAAATGAGAATTCACATAGGGGAAATCAGCAAGTGTTCTTACTGCAGCAACCAGTATCATGTCATTGATGGTGATGTCCCTCATGCCAAGTGATTCATCACTTTCCTTGCAGCGTTTTCTAAACGCAAGCAATGCTGATGCATCCGCAGAAGCAGTCAGGGTAAGCTGGCAGGTGTTCTGTATTGATGCAAGCATCCGGGATGCGGTGATTTTCCTGATGCCCTTCACCGGCACTTCCTTCACCCCGTCGCTCAGCGGCTTATCCTGCAGCTGTGCT
>PWNW01000200.1 GCA_003557605.1 Spirochaetaceae bacterium | reverse complement strand
GAAGGGGTGCAGAGAGATATACTGCCGATTGTTGAGGGGGCGCAGGTGAATACCAAATACGGCATGATCGACACCTCCCATATCCTGTTTATTGCAGCCGGGGCGTTTCATATGAGCAAGCCCTCGGACCTGATTCCTGAGCTGCAGGGGCGCTTTCCGCTTCGAGTTGAGCTTGATGCACTGAAGGAGGAGGATTTCTACCGGATACTTACCGAACCCCAGCACGCCCTGACAAAGCAGTACTGTGAACTGATGAAGACCGAGGGTGTGGAATTGGATTTCACCCCCGAAGCCGTTCGGCGTCTCAGTGAAATCGCCGCCGAGGTGAACAGCAGGACCGAGAACATCGGAGCAAGACGGCTTCATACGATGATGGAGCTGCTGCTGGAGGAGGTTTCATTTGAGAGCCAGGAGCTTTCCGGGCAAACAATACAAATCACCGCTGAGTATGTGGACCAGCGCCTTTCCGGGGTGGTGAAGGACCAGGACCTTTCAAGATACATTCTATAAAAACCCCTGGATTGAGGGGCCGGAATGATTTATCATAGGGAAAGGAGGCTGACTGGATGGAGCATTTTTCTGAAGAAGCCCCGACCTATGAGGAAGCTGTAGAGCAGGTCAGGCAGAAATACGGAGATCGTGCCAAGATTTATGCCCGGGAGCGCAGAACAACCAGGGGATTTCTCGGATTCGGCAGAAAAGAGACGGTACTGGTATCCGGGTATGTGACTGCTGCGCCTGCTCAGCCTGAACCTCCTCCGGTTCAGCAGGAACAGGGATATGACCAGCTTCTGTCAGAACTGAAGCGCATGGAGCAGCGGCTTGCATCCAGAAATCAAGGTGCATCTGCTCCTGTTCGCAGCAAACAGATTGAAAAGATGGAAGCGTTGCTTGACGGGAATGATTTTTCCCGTGATTTTATTTCCAATGCCCTTCAGCTTGTGCAGTCCCGTCTGTCGGTAAAGGACCTGGAAGATCCGATGAAGGCCGAGATGTTTATTCTCAGGCTCATCAGCGAAACCTTCAGATTTGATGTTGAGCGTGCCCTGTCGCTTCCCAGGGTTTTCGGCATTGTTGGACCCACCGGGGTGGGGAAGACCACAACAGTGGCAAAAATTGCCGCCCGGTTCAGTCTCAGTCCTTCTGTGAAACGAAGGCGCAGGGTGAAAATTATTCCCATAGACAGCTTCCGTATCGGTGCCCGTGAGCAGATCGGGAACTACGGAAGTCTCATGGATATCCCGGTAGACAGCGTTGAGACGCCTCAGCAGCTGGCCCGGTGCATGGAGGCATCCTCTGATGCGGACCTGCTGCTGATTGACACCATCGGAAAAAGCCCCCGGGATACGGTGACGCTGCAGGAGATGCAGAAATTTCTCTCTGTCTGCGGAGAAGATGTGTTCTGGGCATTGGCTCTTTCAGCATCCACAAAGGCCCGTGATATGATGACCATTACTGAGACCTTTGAACCCTTCAAGTACCAGTCCCTGATCCTGACGAAGCTTGATGAGACCGATTATATCGGGAATATCGTGAGCATGCTCCATGAGCGGCAGAAGCCGATTCTCTATGTCTCAGCAGGCCAGAAGGTTCCCACAGACCTGCTTGTTCCAAAGACTGAGCTGTTCCTAGAAAAACTGCAGGGATTTTCCGTTGACCTGGAGCATCTTACCACATCGGGGTGACGTATCCCGAGATCAGCGCCTGGTCAACTATCCGCTTAATGTGCGGCACCACCACCCGAGACCCGTATATGGTTCCCGCCTTCGGGTAGTCGGCGGCGATGTAGATAATGTAGGTAGTGTCATTTCCAGGCATCAGGGCAATGGTGGAGGCCAGATACCGGGTCTGGGAATACCCTCCGCCCCCGGGGTCCGGCAGCTGGGCAGTGCCGGTCTTTGCTCCTAAAAGCACGCCGGGGGTATGCATGGCATTTGCAGTCCCCCCCCGTTCCACCGCCGTCTCCATGTAGAGCATCATCAGTTCAGCCAGTTCCGGGGAGATGACCTGGTTTACTTCGGTAATTTCCCGCTGATACACCACCTCTCCGTCAGGGGCAGTAATCTCCCTGATAATATGGGGCTGCAGAAGCATACCGTTGTTGGTGAATACTGTGGCCGCCGCTGCTGCCTGAAGTGCAGTCATTCCTGACTCCTGTCCGAAAGCTATGGTGGGCTTGCTCCTGGCGGACCAGGTATCAGGGGAGCTCAGAAGTCCAGGCGATTCTCCTGGAAGGCCGGTATTGGTGCGCTGACCGAACCCGAATTCGGAAAGTTTTCTGAACAGGGCATCGGAGTCAGTCTTCAGTGCAAGGTCGGCTATGGCATTGTTGCAGGAATACTTGATGATGTCCCCCAGAGTGACTTCGCCGTGGTCCCTGGTGCACCGGATCACCACAGAAGCTCCCCCTTCAAGGCGGTGCGTATGAGTTCCCCGGCAGAAATAGGGGTCATGCTCCAACCCCTGCAGTTCAAGGATTGCTGCAAGGGAGTAGACCTTGAACACCGATCCAGGCTCGTACATGGAAGAAACTCCTCGATGCAGGCGCTGAGCCTCGGTAGATTCTGACACCCTGTTCAGGTTGAAGCTCGGATAGGAACCCAATGCAAGAATATCGCCGGTAGATCCGTCCATGATGATTCCCGAGACTCCGTCGGGGGTATGTTCATCCATAATCGCCCGCAGCGCATCGTCAAGCATGACCTGAAAGGGAACTGACAGGGTTAGCACCAGATCGTTTCCGTAGGTCACCTCCTGTCCGGGCAGCGGCAGAGGGTTCAGCTGGCTTTCATAGTAGTATTCCAGACCGGAGGTCCCAATATTTTCCAGATCCGTGAACCCGATGGTCTGTGCCGACATTTCCTGGTAGGGATAATATCTTCCGTACTGCTTCTCCAGGGTAACCCCCCTGATATTCCTGCTCCTGATATCTTCTTCGATCTTCAGGGCAGTTTCGAAGTCGATACGCCGGGCAAGATAGAGAAATCCCTGCCTGGAAGCAATGCGCTGCAGGGTGTCTGATTCTCTGAGGCCGAGATGCCGGAAGGCAAGCCGGGCTATCTCCTCCGGGTCCCTGACATTGGGTGTCCAAATTGACAGCGAATAAACTGGCACCTCAACAGCAATCAAGCGGTGTTCAGAATCATAGATGGACCCCCTGACCACCCTGTCTGATATATCGAGCGAGAAGGGTGATGAAACCGCTGATTCCGGAGGCTGCACCATATGGAGGATGTACATCACCAGGACAGTGCAGGCAGCAGCGGCTGCAGCCAGCAGGAACAAACGGTAAAAGATATTCTTTTCTCTGGTATCCATCTGAAAAATATATTAGTATGAAACCGTAGCGATGTCGATATCTTGATGTAACGGAATAGTATGGAAAAGCGAAGACCTAACTACTACGATGACATGGACCCTCAGGACGGCGGCGGTGATAACGGAAGCCTGTACCGCATGGTGAGGATCCTTCTGACTGCTCTGATGATTCTGCTGATTGCCGCTGCAGCTGGGGGGCTGTACTGGATGATCAGAAGTGAGCAGGACCCTGCTCCCCCTGCTGAGGTACAGGCTGAACAGGAGGAGCATGAGACAGTCAGGGCCGTACGGGAAGTTCTTGCTGCTCCCCAGGAAGAACAGTCGGAAGCTCCCCAGGAAGTTCCTGTATCGGAGCCTGAAGAGCCGGTTCGTGAGGTGCCGGCTGAGAGTGAGGAGGAACAGGAGGCCCCTGAGGGTGGTGTCCGTTACCGTGTCCACAGAGTAAGAAGCAATGAAAGCCTGGAAGACATTGCCCGGGAGTATGATCTTGATCCGAGGACCATTGTGTCGGTAAACCGGATAACCTCATTAGAAGAAGTGCGCCAGGGAGCTGAACTGCAGATTCCTGACAGGGACGGCCAGCTGTATGCCATCAGGCGTGGAGACTCCCTTGCCAGAATTGCAAACTCCTTCGGGATGGGGTACATGACCCTCGCCCAGGAAAACAATCTTGACTTGAATTCCGTAATATATCCCGGAGATACTCTGTTTATTCCCAGAATCACCATGAGCAGCAGCGAATACCGGAGAATTATCGGCACCTTTGCTGTTCCTCCGGTGGGCGGCAGCATCACCACGCCCTTCCGGTCAAAGGCACATCCTATAACTCAGGAGATTATGGAGGAGTTCCCTGGTGTTGAATATTCAGTTCCCAAGGGAACTTCGGTATCTGCTGCTGCTGCAGGACGGGTTATTGGTATTCTGCAGGACAGCGACGGGCTCGGCACCTATATTGAACTGTCCCATGAAGAGGGGTATCAGACTGTGTACGGCCATCTTGACAGGGTTCTTGTTCGTGAAGGACAGCAGGTGCGTCAGGGCGAAAACATAGCAGAAAGCGGAAGCACCGGACTCACCTTGCGGCCGGTGCTCTACTTCTCCATAAGCAAAGACGGAATTCCCCTGGACCCTGAGACCTTTTTTTAACGATCTACCGCCCGCAGCAGTGCTTGTATTTTTTTCCGCTTCCGCAGGGACAGGGATCATTGCGGCCTACTTTCGGGACTGTGCGTTTTACCTGGACCGGTCTGTTTCCGCCCCCTGCCTGGGAAGCTGAAGCCGGAGCCTGTACGGCACCGAACTGACCGACCTGACGGTGAGCTGCCTGAACAGAAGCGGGGGATGCCGCCCTGGCATGTTCAGCAGGACCTGCAGTAATGCGGACCCTGACTGCAGCTTTGGCAATGGAATATCGTATTTCCTTGAGCATTCGTTCAAAAATATCGAATCCCTCAAGCTTGTATTCCAGCAGCGGGTTTTTCTGGCTGTAGGTCCTCAGGTATACCGCTTCCCGGAGACTCTCCATTTCCTCCAGGTGGTCCTGCCATCGGCTGTCGATGAGCTTCAGGTACTGGTACCTGATGAAGGAATTGAAGGCCTTCTGCCCGACCTGGGAAATCTTTTCAGAGATGTTTTTCTCCAGATATTCAGCAAGCTGGTCAACTGGACTGTCAGCCAGGGAGCTGAAGGCATCGGGCTCCACATGAAAGTATTCGGTCATCAATGCGGTGAGCTGGCTTTCAAACTGGCTTTTCGTCGGATGTGATGAGCGGGCCTGCTGTACGAGCTCCTCAAGTATTTCCCGGCAGGCGACGGCAACCCTGCGCTGAAGCATTTCATCGCGCAGAATTTCATCACGCCGGGTATAGATGAAGTTTCTCTGCTCATTGAGTACGTCATCAAACTCAAGCAGATGCTTGCGGATTTCAAAATTTCTTTCTTCAACCTTGGACTGCGCTTTTTCAATGGCCTTTGTGATCATGGAATGGTAGATAGGCTCCCCGGAATCCATGCCGAGCTTGCCCATCAGGGATTTCAGGTTGTCCTTTGCAAAAAGTCTCATAAGAGTGTCGTCAAGGCTGATGAAGAACCGAGAGACCCCGGGGTCTCCCTGCCGGCCGGAGCGTCCCCTCAGCTGGTTGTCAATACGTCGGGATTCATGGCGCTCCGTACCGAGGATATAGAGCCCTCCGAGGGACTTTACCTCCTCATACTGCGCTCTCCAGACAAGCTGCTCCTTGTGAAGGGCCTGCATGTACGTCTCGTGATCAGCATCGGTGCCGCAGGCTTTCCTGGCCCGGTACTCTGGGTTGCCGCCGAGCTTAATATCGGTCCCCCGTCCTGCCATATTGGTGGCAATGGTAACCGAGCCCTTTGCTCCCGCTTCCGCTATGATAAATGCCTCCCGGGCATGGTTTTTTGCATTGAGCACCTCATGCCGTATGCCCCTGGCCGTCAGCATGGAGGAAAGTTTTTCTGAACGGTCAATGGTTACCGTACCAACCAGTACAGGCTGGCCCTTCGCATTGACCTGCTCAATTTCATTGCAGATAGCTTCATATTTCAATTTCTCATCAAAGTAGATCAAATCCTGGTGGTCTGCTCTGACCACCGGGCGGTTGGTGGGAATTACCACCACATCGAGGTTGTAAATATTGGCAAATTCACTGGCCTCAGTATCAGCGGTGCCGGTCATGCCTGAGAGCTTGTCATACATTCTGAAGAAATTCTGAAAGGTAATAGTAGCAAGGGTGCGGTTTCTACGGGCGATTTTGATACGCTCCTTCGCTTCAATCGCTTGATGCAGGCCGTCGGAATATCTTCGCCCCTTCAGGATCCGACCGGTAAACTCATCAACAATATGGACTCCTCCGTCGCTGACGACATAATCTGAATCTTTATGGAACAGCCGGTGGGCCTTCAGCGCCTGGGTGAAGTAGTGGATATATTCAAAGTTTTCATCATCAAAGACCGATCCGGTGATGATCTTCTCCTTCAGCAGCAGCGATTCAATGGTGTTCATTCCCTTGCTGGTGATGGAGATCTTTTTTGATTTCTCCTCGATGGTATAGTCGCCGTCGGGTTCATCGGGATAGGTTCCGGTCTGCTCATCCTTGGAGGATTCCTGCATGCGCCCCACCAGGCGGTTTACTTCAAAAAACTTCTTGGTATCATCCTCCGCAGTCCCTGAGATGATCAGGGGGGTCCGGGCTTCATCTATCAGAATTGAGTCAATCTCATCAACAATTGCATAGGTATGCTTGGGTTGTATCTTCTGGGAAATATCCCATTTCATGTTGTCCCTGAGGTAGTCAAACCCGAATTCATTGTTGGTTCCGTAGGTAATATCCTTTGCATAGGCTTCGCGCCTCGCCTCATTGTCCATGTCTGAAAGAATTACCCCTACGGAGATCCCCAGGAAACTGTAGATCGGGCCCATCCACTGGGCGTCACGTTCTGCAAGGTAGTCGTTTACCGTGACAATGTGAACTCCCTCCCCGGTCAGGGCATTGAGGTATGCTGCAGGAACACAGGATACGGTTTTTCCCTCTCCGGTCTTCATCTCCATGATCTTGCCCTGATGCAGCACTACAGCTCCCAGAAGCTGGACATCGTAGAGCCGTTCTCCCAGGACTCTTCGGGCAGCTTCCCGGGCCAGGGCGTAGGAACGGGGAATCAGCTCATCAATATCTGTTCCGGAGAAAATCTGCTGCTTCAGGGATGCAGTCTCTTCCGGAAACTGGGAATCATTAAGTCCCATGGCCCATGGCTCCAGGGCATCTATTTCATGGAGCAGGGGCAGGATATTCTTCAGGTCATGCTCCTGCTTTGTTCCGAAGAGAGCTTTTAGGATCTTATGTTTTGCCATACTAATTCTGCCTCGTATCTTGTACTGAAGTGAAACATATACTAATGTACTATAAGATGGCATAAAGGAAAACCGGGAAACCCCTGAGGAGGTGCTATGTTACCCGTTGTTACTGCCCAGGAGATGGCAGAAATTGACCGCAGGGCACAGCAGGAGTATGGGATTCCTGGGCTGCTTCTGATGGAGCAGGCAGGCATCAAGGGATTTGACGCAGTCCTTCACACATTCCCTGAGAAGCTCAAGAAGGGCTTCAGGACGCTGTTTCTGGCTGGGAGGGGTAATAACGGGGGTGATGCGCTGGTAATGGCCAGAGAAGCCCGTGTCAGGGGATGGGAGCAGGTATCAGTGATGATCCTTCCGGGGAAGATGAACAGCGCAGTTGAACTGCATCTCTCCATGTGCCGGGCATTGGGTATTGAGGTTCTTCAGTGGGAGGAGGCCCAAAGCAGCACAGCTGATGCGCAGGTGATCTTTGACGGGATTACCGGGACGGGCCTTGCGGGTCCCCTGCGGGGAGGGGCGAAGGAAGCTGCGGCTTTCATCAATGCTTCACAGGCCTTTACTGTTTCCATTGATGTGCCCAGCGGTCTGCATGAAGGAGCACGGAAGGACGACTTGATGGTGCAGGCATCCTGCACGGTGACCATGGGACTGCCGAAGCTTTCATGTTTTTTTCCTGAACTCCGCAGAACATGCGGAAGAATACTTCTGGTCAATCCCGGGTTTCCCTCCCAGCTGCTTCGAAGCGAAGAGCAGCGCTGCTTCCTTCTAGATGAGCACAGCGACTGCAAGCTGCCCCCTATTGCTCCGGAAAGCTATAAGAACCTTCGGGGCCATGCTCTGGTGCTTGCCGGCTCAATGGGATACACCGGAGCAGCGAGACTTTCGGCACATGGGGCCCTTGCAACACGCACCGGTCTGGTGACCCTGATGTGCGACCATGATATCTATCCAAATCTCAGCTCATCACTTCCGGAGTCTGTGATTGTGCGGCCCCTTGGTAATTCTGTTGAAGGGCCTTGGACTTCATGGCTCTGCGGCCCGGGGTGGGGGAAAGACCCCGGGCGCAGTGATCTGCTTGATGCGCTGCTTTCTCTTGAAATCCCCGGGGTCATTGATGCTGAGGGCATTTATGCCCTCAGCAGGAAGCCGAGGGACTTGAAGGGGCAATGCATCCTCACTCCCCATCCTGGAGAATTCTCCCTGCTTGTCCGTCCATCGGGGAATACTGCAGAAGATCTTGCTGAGGCCTGCAGGAAATACCATGCCTGGATTATTCTGAAGTCCCATGTGACGTTCATAGGAGGACCCCACGGGGAGCTGTTCATCGCTGATGTCCAAAATCCTGCTATGGGGCGTGCCGGTTCAGGTGATGTGCTGGCGGGTATTGCCGCAGGACTGCTTTCGGAGGGGCTTCCGGTGAAGGATGCCGCAGCAGCTGCGGTCCTTATTCATCAGCGTGCAGGCAGAAGTGCTGCGGGAACCTACGGATGGTTTCACGGCGGCCAGCTGATCACCTGTGCTGCTGGGGAAATCAGAACTGTTTCCCCTCCAGTTCTCTCAGATCCTCTGACCGGTCATGGGTAATTCGATAGCGCATCAGCACCTCCTGATGTGATGAAACCGCATCCTCATGGCGGAGGATAATCCCTTCTCCCCGCATGCTGGTAAAGACCGTAAATTCCTCTTCGGTCCGGTCGAGGATCTGCACCGCATCCTCCATGCTGGTGACGGGTATACCGTTTATTGAGGAAACGGTGCGGAACATGATGTTCTGGTATCCGTCGTTGATGTCTGCAGGAAGCACCCGTGAAAGCATGATCAGCTGGTCGCCGAAGTTTTCTGGAACATTCTCCTGGTACAGAGCGATAATATGCTTCGGTGCGGCATTCATCCAGTTATCCCCCCATTCCATCAGCAGGTTCTTTGTCAGGGGCATGAGTACAAATCCGCCGTAGATGCTGTAGGTTGGAAGGATTTCATACTGCTCCATGGGTATGAGCCTGAGGTCATCCGCTGCTGCGGTGAGTTCGAGGGATACAGCAACCTGTTCTCCCTTCCTGAGCACCTCAGCAGTTACCCGTTCTCCGAGGCTTCGGCGCTGCACGGCATAGGAAAGCCAGGTACGTTCCTGGGGCCTGAATTCCACGGTTCCGTCATTGCCGACATGCAGGCCGTCAATGGAGAGAAGCACATCATCAGGAAGAAGCTTCCCTTCAGCTGCTGAGCCGGGAAATACGGTCTTCACCAGCACCCCGGACTGATCAGGGCCAAGGCGGTAGTACTCCCGCATGTGACGGTTTTCCATGGACTGGAAGACCGCCCCGATGGAGGGAAATCCCGTTACTCCGCCTGTGAAGGCGTCATGAATGAATTTCCTGACAATTGGTGCCGGCACCATGTAGCCGATGTTCTGTGCCATGGGGATGGACTGCATGGTCACCCCGGCAATCTTTCCTCCGGAAATGACCGGTCCGCCGCTGCTTCCGGGGTTTATGGCTGCATCAATCTGCCCTGCAAGCAGATATAAGGAACTGTGCACGTAACGCTGGTGCTCTATCCTGGACACTATTCCCTTAGTGATGCTCAATGCATCTCCCCCTAGGGGAAAACCGTACACCGAGACCTCCTGGTAGGTTTCAGGGAGTTCTCCCAGTTCCAGCGGTACAACCCCTTCTGCAAACTTCGGGTCGCTGACTTTCAGCAGGGCAAGGTCTGCCTGGTGAAGCACATGGTTCACTTCAGCGGTATATCTGGCGCTTTCTCCGTGGAGACGCACCTGCACAAAGGTTGCATCACTGATTACATGTGCATTGGTGAGGATGTATCTGCCTTCAATCACTGCACCGCTTCCGGTCCTGCTTCGAGGACCCCGCATGCTCCAGGGATTCCAGTAGTCCGGGGTATTATAGGTTGCATAGACCTTTACTATCGCGTCCCTGATATTCTCCTCACCAGCTGATTCGGCATGCAGTGAAGCAGCGGCAGCAAAGCATATCAGCAGGATAAGCACATATGTCCGTTTCATCGGCAGCTCCTTGCGTTTCAGCCTACCACAGCTCCAAATGCAATACAAGCGCAGGAAGTATAGCCTCAGGGGGCCGTAATTTGCTTGACCTCCATTCGGTATTGGATTAAGCTGAATGCATACTCTATATGGAGCTGAGCATGGTACAATTCTATTTTCTGTCGTTAGTGCTGCTTGTCATCGGAGCGGTAATCCTCCTTGAAGAACATATAGGCGGCAAAGTTCCCCTTGTACAGGCGGTAAAGGGATACTGCATGGATAGCTCCACGTCACGGGTGGTGCTGATCGTACTCACCGCAATTGTCGGGATCATGAAGCTCATTACCCCGATCCAGCCGGGACCCGCAGTGATCGGCGACTTCTTTCCCGCATTAAACCTGCTCGGCCTGTGCGTGTTCTACATATTTGAGAGCCGCAGGCTCCAGGAATCACCGGAGGATGTGGAAATCAACATTGACGGTGAAGGGGAGAAGCAGGAGGAGTCCATTGAGAAGGTCAGGAGCTTCTACTACACTAATAAGCGCATCATCGGGTATGTAACTCTTGGAGTTGCCTTTTTTCATTTTCTTTTTCCCGGTGCCGTGCTGCTCTGATACCGCATGAGGATAACCACAGCCGGAATTGCCCGGCGTTCAGGAACATACCTGCTTGCCCTGCGCAGGCCGGGCTCTTCCATCGGTGAGTCCTGGGAATTCCCCGGCGGCAAGGTGAAAAAGGGGGAATTCCCCGAAGAAGCGCTGAAGCGTGAGTTTCAAGAAGAGCTCGGTGTTGACGTGACCGTGGGTCCCTGCCTGTACACCACAGAGTTTTCCAATCAGGGAAAGAAGTACCGCCTGATGGCCTATGAGGTGGAACTGAAGGACTTCAATTTCCAGCTGAAGGAGCATCAGAAAACTCAATGGTTTGCCATTGATGAGATTCTGATGCTGCCGAAAGCGGATTCAGATGCTTCAGTTGCCAGGTTTCTGGCTCTTAAATAACCGTACCAGAAGGAATAATCCCATTTTTCGGAATGATGATAATTCCGTCCCTGATCCAGTATGAACCGAAGTCCCCGTCTTCCCGGTTCTGGGTGTCAATGCCGATGCGGCAGTTGTCTCCGATGCGGGCGTTCTGGTCAATAATTGCCTTCTTGATGATGGTGCCCCTGCCTATGCCGATATTCGGTATTCCCTGCTTTCTGTTGTTCTGTTTTTCATGCTCGCTCTCATAATATCCCGCTCCCATGCAGTAGACTCCGTCAAGATTTGCCCCCGATTCGATCAGGGTGCGGATACCGATGACGGAATTGACGATAGACGCATTGGTGATGATGCTTCCCTCAGATGCAAGGGACTGACTGATGGTGCAGAAATTCATCTTGGTTGCAGGAAGATGCCTTCTGTGGGTATAAATGGGCATCTGTTCGTCATAAAAGTTGAAGGCCGGTTCAATGGAGGCAATATTCAGGTTTATGTCATAGAACGCTTTAATGGTCCCGATATCTTCCCAGAAATCATCAAAGATGTAGGCATGGACCAGATTGTTCTGGATGATGTTCGGAATAATCTCCTTGCCGAAATCCTTCTCTTCATTGTCAAGGGCTTTTTCCAGGGCATCGGCATTGAAAATATAGATGCCCATGGATGCAAGATATTCCTTCCGTCCGATGGAATCGGATCCGATGCTCTCCTTAAGCAGTTTCCTGGGAACCTTCAGTTCGGAGATGTCTTCATCTGCGGCAGGTTTTTCAACAAAACCAGTAATGTAGCCGTCATCATCAACCTGCATGATGCCGAGCCCTTCAGCCTGCTCACGGGTGATGGCCTTTGCTGCGATGGAGAGTTCAGACTTGCTTTCAATATGCTCATTAAGCATCATCTGGAAATTCATACGGTACAGCTGGTCGCCTGAGAGTATTACATAGTAGTCGGGATCCTGGTCATGAAAGTGCTTGATGTTCTTTCTTACCGCATCTGCCGTCCCTTGATACCAGTCTTCACTCTGGTAGGTCTGCTCTGCAGCCAACACCTCAACAAATCCCCGCGTGAAGGAATCAAAAATATAGGTGTTGGAAATGTGGTTGTGCAGTGAAGCGGAGTTGAACTGAGTCAGGATATATATCTGCTTAATATTGCTGTTGATGCAGTTGGAAATTGGAATGTCCACAAGACGGTATTTTCCTCCAAAGGGGACTGCCGGTTTCGAACGGTCTTTTGTCAGCGGGTAGAGTCGGGATCCCTTTCCGCCGCCAAGCACAATAGCAAGAGTTTTTCGAATCATAGAAGCCTCCTTGTTTCAGTATACACCCTTTCATACTCCTGTGCAGATACTTTCCAGGAAAAATCCTTCTTCATTCCACGTTTCTGCACTTCCTTATAGGCATCCTTTTGTTCATGCCAGAAGTAGACTGCCCTCCTGACAGCCTCAAAGATGGATTCGCTGGTGAGATGGTCAAATACAATTCCAGTACCCTGATCTTCCGATATGTCCGATACGGTGTCCGCAAGTCCCCCGGTCTTTCTGACTATCGGAGGGGTCCCGTACTTCAGGGAATAGATCTGGTTCAGACCGCAGGGCTCATACCTGCTGGGCATGAGGAAAAAATCTGCTCCGGCCTCTGCCAGATGGGCAAGGCGGTCCTGGAAGGTGATCATCACAGAAAGAAGCTCATGCTTTCCTGCAAGCTCCTTGAGAGCCTCTTCAAGTTCAGAATCTCCGGTGCCAATTATCAGGAGCTGGACGGGAAGCTGCCTGAGGATTTCTTCTAGGGCTGAGGTTGTTCCGGAGAGAAGTTCCACAAACCCCTTCTGCTCGGCAATTCTGCTGATCATAGCAATGAGGGGAAGATCATCACGAATTTCAAGTTCAGCAAGTCCCTGCAGTTCCTGCTTGTCAGAAGCCTTTCCTGACATGTCCTCAATACGGTACCTCTTCGGGATATATGTATCCGTTTCGGGATTCCATTCCGTATAGTCTACTCCGTTAAGTATTCCTGAAAATGTACTGCTCCGTTTCTGCAGCAGATGCTCCAGCCCGTGACCGAATTCCGGTGTCATAATCTCACGTGCATAGGTGGGAGAAACCGTTGTTACCCAGTGAGCATATGAAATGCCTGTTCGCAGCAGATTTATGTCTCCGTGTTCAGAGGCAAGCTCCGGAGAAATGCCGAAGGTATGCATATCAAGGCGGGGATATTTCCCCTGGTACCCTAGATTATGGATGGTCAGTATGGAAGCGGTTCGGGAAAACTGTCCGGCATACCGGGTCTTCAGCAGATAGGGAATAAGACCGGTGGTCCAGTCATGGCAGTGTATGATGTCGGGCATCCAGTCAATGTGCCGGCAGAACTCAAAGATCCCATGCTGGTACAGCGCAGTTCTGCGGCTGCTGTCAGGGTAGGGGGCAAAGGAGGTATCACCATATATGCCGGGACGCTTGGTGAACATGGGATGGGACATGAAAAAGTAGGGAACATCCTTCAATGTATCCCTGATGATTTCAAAGGAAT
>PWNW01000380.1 GCA_003557605.1 Spirochaetaceae bacterium | reverse complement strand
GTTGAGAATATTATGCCCATGTCCCACAAGGACACGGTGGTGCTGGTGCGTCCCCTCTTCCATGTGTACGGGCTTTCCAATGGTCTTGTATGCGGGACTCGTAACGGCTGTGCTATGTCGCTTATACCGCAGTACAGCCCTGCAAAGCTTCTGGATACTATTACCTCTACGACAGCAACTCTGCTGATTGCAGTACCAAGCATGTATATGCACCTTCTGCAGATTGCCCGTGCCAGAAAAACTGAAATACCAAAGAGCCTAAGGCTCTGCGTTTCAGGAGGAGCACCGCTGCCGATGAAGACCCTTGAGGAGTTTATGGAGCTTTTCCAGACTCAGATTGCCGAGGGATACGGACTTACCGAGACAACTTCAGCGGTTTCTCTGAACAAGACCGGGGAACAGTTCAAGCCGGGGTCTATCGGTCCAGCTTCTCCCGGGGTTGATATGAAGGTAGTTGACTTTGACGGAAACGATGTTCCCGACGGAACCGAAGGTGAGATTATCATCAAGGGTGAAGTAGTGACAACCGGATACTGGAACAACCAGGAAGCTACCGATGAAGTGATTAAGGACCTCTGGTTTGCTACTGGGGATTTAGGGTATCGTGATGCAGACGGGTTTTTCTTCATTACCGACAGAAAAAAGGACCTGATAGTTCGAGGTGGATTCAATATTTCTCCCCGTGAGGTTGAGGAAGTCATCATGAGTTTTCCTCCGGTGGAGGAAGCAGCTGTGGTTGCGGTAAAAGACAAACGAGAACGGGAAACCGTGAAGGCCTTCGTTGTGCTCAAGGATGGAATGGAGAGCACCTCACAGGAAATCCTTCAGTTCTGCCGCGAACATCTTGCGGAGTATAAAATCCCGAAGATTGTAGAATTCAGTGAGAGTCTGCCGAAAAGTGCTACAGGAAAAGTGCTCCGCAAGGAACTGAGAAACGCAGACACAGTTGACAAACGGCTGATTCTCCAGGAGGAGGAAGCTTCAGATGAGTGAAATCAAACATTTAGCCCACATGCTGGAGACGATCACCAAGGCATATAAAAGAAAGGATGCCCTCTACTTTGAGGGAAAAAAAATCTCATACCGTGAACTGAATGAACATGCGAACAAATCTGCCAATGCCCTTGTTTCCCTTGGAGTAAAACAGGGTGACCGGGTTGCCATGATGCTGCCCAACATTCCGGAATTTGTGTACTGCTTTTTCGGCATTCAGAAAATCGGAGCTGTCGCAGTCCCCTTCAACTCTATGTATAAGGGAAGGGAGATTACCTATATTCTCAATGACTGCCAGGCCAAGGTGCTTATTACCTTGAGCAATTTTGCCAATCTGATCAATGAGATCAGGGATGATGTTCCCACTTTGGAGCATGTGGTGCTTACCGGGCAGAGAACTCTGGTGTTTGTGTCCCCGGATTCCACCATCAACATTCAGATGGTAACTGACCGCAGTTCCTTCTCATCTCCTGAGGATGCATTCCGTGATGTAGGAAATCTGCTTGTGGATACCCTGAAGCGGTTTGGGGTTGATGCCTGGTACCGTCATCGCGGCGGAGTAAGAGTTGGCGGAAAAAAGATTGCGAATATTCTTGTTTCAGAAATTGAAAACCTGATAACAGTAAATGTAGTGCTGTTTCTTGCTCCCCTTGAGACCAAGGAGCTGTTCAAAGTTGTTTGGGTTTCACCGGAAATCAAGGACAAAGTACTGGAACCTTCAACCTCCGTACTTGAAGAGACGGGAAAACGGCCTGAAAACCATGAATTCATCGATGCATTTCTTTCACAGCTCCATGAGACCTACGGAATCACTGCTGAAAAGGGAACCATGAAGCGTGATGAACTCTTCGGCTACGAAAAGGTCATTTCACTGGCTGGAAAATAGCACAGCAGCACCGTTTAAAAGGGGACAGTTTGACACTGTCCCCTTTTCCATGATACTGCATCTTCATCTGAGCTGTATTTGCCAATACCTGCGTTCTCATGTATGATATCTTCAGGAGTAACGTTATGTCAAAAGCACTGCTGAGGTATCTGGGAGACTTGCCGAACATTGAAGGTCCCCCGAGGGTAATGAGAAAGACAGTAACTCAGGAGTCCTGGGCGTACCGGGAGGACCTGCTGCTTGACCTGAACGGTATTGAACCGGTGCCGGCAGTCTGCTTTCTTCCCCGGCGTCAAGGTCCCCATCCTGTGATTATCTATGCCCATGCCCATGGAGGGGCATACAGCATAGGAAAACGGGAACTCTATGAAGGCATCCCCTATATGCAGGACCCTCCTTATGCTGAAGTCCTGACATCCCTTGGGTTTGGGGTGATCTGCATTGATTCCTGGGGTTTTGGAGAACGGCATCTGAGAAGCGAGTCAGAACTGTTTAAGGAGTTTCTCTGGAAGGGAAGCACCTTGTGGGGCATGATGGTGTATGACACCCTTCGCCTGGTGGAGTACCTTCACCTTCGTGATGATATAAACAGACACTGCATTGGCATCATGGGGATGTCCATGGGAAGCACCATGGCCTGGTGGTGCGCTTCCCTTGATCAGCGCATTGCCTTCTGTATTGATCTGTGCTGCCTCACTGACTTTGATGAACTGATACGCAGCGGAGGCATTGATCTTCATGGACTGTACTACTACGTTCCAGGACTGCTTAAGGAGTTCTCAGCTTCATCAATCATAGCAATGGCGGCACCGAGAAGGCATTTTTCCCTCGTCGGATCACGTGATCCCTTAACTCCCATGAAAGGAGTAGAAAAAATACATAAGTCGGTGAAACAGGCATATACAGAAGCTGGTACGCCTGAGTCGTGGAAGCTGAACATCTACGACTGCGGTCATGAGGAGACTCCTCAGATGCGCTCAGATATTACAGCTTACCTGAAGGAGTTACCCTCGATCCCGTGAAAGGGACTCAAATTTTACAAACCGTTTATTGAATCCCAGTTTGAAATGACCTACCGGACCGTTTCTCTGTTTTGCTACGATGATGTCAGTCTCCATGATCATCTGTTCTGCTGCCTGGTCCCGATTCTCCGTCTCACGTTCCTTGTGAATAAACAGCACCACGTCAGCATCCTGTTCAATGGACCCGGACTCCCTGATGTCTGCAAGAGTTGGCTCCTTTCCCTCCGACTGCCGTCCTACCTGGGACAGACAGATCACGGGGATATCAAGTTCTCTTGCAAGGGCCTTCATGGAACGTGAAATTTCAGAAACCTGCTCATGCCTTGGTACATTTCCCCTGTTTTCAGGTTCTACCAGCCCGATATAATCTACAAACAAAGCCTGGATGTTCTCATTTTTCTTCATCCTTCTTGCCTGTGCCCGCAGGTCAAGCAGCTTTGCATTGGGGGTATCCTCAATAAACAAAGGCGCTTCATACAGACGCGCTGCAGCTTCCATGAGTTTCGCTAAATCAGAATGCTTCAGCATGCCGCTTCGAATTTTCTGGAGATCAATCCGTGCTTCATTGGCCATAAGACGCTGCATTAATAACCGGCCTGACATTTCAAGGGTAAAAAACCCGACAGGAACCTTCTTTTTTACCGCCATATGCTGAACAATAGTGAGTGCAAAGGCGGTCTTCCCTACCGATGGACGTGCCCCAATAACGACAAAATCAGAGGGCTGAAAACCGCTGGTCATTTTGTCAAGCTCAGGAAACCCGGAGGGAACCCCAGTGTAGTCTCCACCTGCTTTATAAAGCTTTTCAATAATATTGATGGTCTCATTCACCACATCATCGCTGGTCCTGTATCCGCCGCGGATCTGATCGCCCTCAAGAATGGTGAAAATCTGTTTCTGCGCCTCAGCAAGGATTTCCTTATGGTCCTCCTGCTCGTTGTAGGCAAGATCAATAATCTCCGTCGACGCCCTGATAAGCTTACGCTTCACACTGGTGCTCTGCACCATTTGAGCATAATACTTCACATTTGCGCTTGAGGGCACGCTGGAGGTCAAATCAGAGATATACGATGCGCCGCCGCACATTTCAAGGACGTTATCTTTTTTAAGTCGGTCAGTTACGGTGATAATATCGAGGGGATCATGCTGTGCGTCCAGATTGAGAATAGTTGTGAATATTTTCTGATGGGACTTTCGATAGAAGTCTTCCGGCCTCAGGTAATCAATTACCGTTTCAAGCGCTTCAGGGTCAAGCATGACCGCACCGAGAACAGCTTTCTCCGCATCTGCATTATGAGGAGGCACTCTTCCGGTGCTTGCCATACGTTCCATGACAGCTCCTAGTCCTCTGATTCAGCAGGTGCTTCTTCAGCAGGAGTTTCCTGAACTTCAGCTTTTTCCTCTTCTGCAGAGACTTTTTTCTTCTCAGGTGCAGGAACTGCTTCCGGTTTCTCTTTGGTGCTCTTTCTGTCGCTTTCAATAAGAAGCTTCAGATCAGCAGTTTCATTTTCATACAGCTTAATCCTGATGGCGTAGTTCCCGACCATTTTAATGTGGTTTGATGGAACTTCAATTTTCTTCCGTTCTATTTCCACCCCCTCCTTCGCAAGGGCTTCAGCAACGGTAGATGAAGTTACCGCTCCAAAGAGCTTGCCGGAGTCTCCGGCGGACATCGGTATGGTCAGGGTCAAGTCCTCAATTTTCTCCTTCAAGGACATTGCTGCTTTTCTTTTATCATCTTTTTTCTTGTCAATAATTGCTTTTCTGCTCTCAAAAACTGCCTTGTTGGCATTGTTAAACGCCACAGCAAGCTTTTTCGGAAGCAGGTAATTTCTTGCATATCCCCGGGCGACGTCGCAGACATCCCCTTCTTCTCCGAGATTATACACATCCTGATTCAGAATGACTTTCATTATCGTCTCCTTCTGCTACCCTCTCCGGTAGGCAATCCAAATTTCAGTAACCCCGAGAATTCCCAGGGCAGTCAGTGCCATCATGTTTATTCCCGGAATAAACATCAGAACCTCAAGAAGCATACAGAGCTGGAATCCCGAAACCGGGTTTCTCCGTCGTCTGTTCAATATCACACGAAAAACCGCAAGTCCCTGCAGCACATACAGCATGGCTGCGGTAAGACCGATGTTCCACCCGATGACTGCTGCGGTACCAAGCCCTGCGATGATGTCAAGAAGAATCACCGTCCAGGATATCAGCAGCACCCAGATAAACTTCTCGGGAAGATGCACCCGGTCAAGAAGGCTCTCTGTCTTTCCTGCCCTCTTCTTCCATATCTTCCAGGCAGCGGAATACCCGATCCCAAACTGCATGGACAGCATCAGCAGAAATGTCCGCTGAAAAGTGTAGACTGCAGCATAGGCAAACTGCTGATGGGAAAACACCCCGGCCTCCCCTGCAGGAAAAAGCATCGCCAGAGTATCTGCAAGCCGTTCAACGGTCCTCTCAGAAAGGGTGCTGCTCTGCTCAAAGAGCAGTATCAGCAGAAACCCAAGGAGAAACACAGAACCAAGCACAATCCCAAGGCGCCGCAGATGATTCATCGGTTTCAGCAGATGGAATGCTCCGGTAATAACCGCCAGCATTGCCGGAATGCCGAAACCTACCAGGAAGAATACCAGAACTTCTCCCTTCAGTTCAATTCCCCGAAAACGGAGCAGTTCACGTACAGCTATAGCCGCAGTGATGCATACAGTCGAAAACAGCAGTGCCGTATAGTTTTTTCCTTGAATCCCCTGATAGTGCATCGGAATAGTGAACAGCATGCTGAAGGGATCAACTAGATACAGTATGAAGGATACCAAGGCAGTCCTTCCCGCCAGTTTTACATCCTCCATGGTGTATTCGATTATCAATACGACGCTCCTTGCGCATCAATGCCGGTTATTTTTTCTCATAGGGCAAATATGCCAATACTCGTGCACGCTTAATCTCTCGTGAAACAACCCTCTGATGTTTAGCACAGGTGCCGGTAATCCGCCTCGGGAGGATTTTTCCCCGTTCAGTAACAAACCGTCTCAGACTGTCGGCATCCTTGTAGTCAACCTTCAGGTTCTGGGTGCAGAACCTGCATACCTTCTTCCTGAACATCGGTTTTCTGCCGCCGCCGCCGCCAAATCCTCTTCGTCCCCGTCCGTCTCCGCGGTCGTCATCACGATCCCGGCTGTCATAACCGCCGCCTCCGCGGTACGGTGCAGGTCTGTCGGACCTGGGCTTTCTCTCCTGTGGTCGTTGATCTTTTATTTCTTCACTCATAGTTACGTATAATCTCCCTGTTAAAATGGTATATCATCCTCAAACCCGCCGGGTCCTCCGAAGTCGGTATCATTGGAACTGTCAAAGGTATCTTCTGTGTTCTGTGCATTCCCTTGCCGAGAATAACTGCTTTTCCGTTCTCCCGGCGGACTCCCTCCCGGGGGATTCCCTCCAAGAAGCTGCAGATCGGTTGCGACAATCTCCACTTTGCTTCTGGTTTGACCGTTCTGCTCCCAGCGGTTCTGCCGAAGCTCACCGGTAATACAGACCTGTTTTCCCTTTTCCAGATACGGTTCAAGGGCTGTTCCTAGTTTGCCCCACAGCACCACATCAAAAAAATTCGCCTCCGTCTCCCACCTGTCGCCTGACCTCTTTCTTCTATTGACGGCAATGGAAAACTTGCAGACCGGAACATCTGAATTGGTGTATCGGAGCTCAGCATCTCGTGTCAGACGGCCGATCAGGAAGACATTATTCATATCACTTACAGCCATACCCTGTCTCCTTTCTGCTATGCTTCAGTCTTCGTTTCTTCTTCCGGCTGATCCTGCTCAGGTGCTGACTCGTCAGTCTCAACGGAAGCCTCTTCAACTGGTTCTGCTGGTGCCTCTTCCTGGACTTCTGCAGTTCCTTCCTCAGGTTCAGCTGCAGGTTCTTCAGCGGCTTCAGCCGCAGGCGCCTCTGGTTCAGGCACCGTTTCCGCAGCAGGTTTCACAGATTTCTTTGGAGCTTTCTGCTGGTGCTCATCCTTGCGTACAATAAGGAACTTCAGTACAGGCTGCATCAGCTTCAGTGCACGTTCAAGCTGAATAATCACAGACGGATCACTGCGCACCTCAAAATAGAGATAATGTCCCTTTTCCTCTTTGTTAATCTGGTAGGCAAGGACCCGATTTCCCTGGTCCTCAAGTTTTTCAACGGTTACCCCGTTGCGTTCCAGCAGCTCATTGAGCTGCTGCTTTCCCTTCGTAAAATCCTCTTCGGCAATACGAAGGATCACAGTCATTTCGTAGGTTCTCATCAGAGCCTCCTTACGGTCTTTAAGATCCGCACAACGGCGGATAAAGAGGTCAACGTAACCTACCATGTCATCAGCAGATGTGTCAAGTGCTTACTCAGGATTGCAACCTGGCGGAAAATGGAATAAAATAATCCAATGAATACAGAAACATTACTGAAACAGCACGGAATTGATCCAGATGAAACCATGCGGCTGATCAGGGGATTTAACACCCGAAAACAGCGGACCAGCACATTTGCCAAGTTCCCTTCGGTTGACGGAGAACAGGTAATTTCTGCTGCAGACCTGGATGCTGTAACTGTGGGAGAACAGGATTTTGACTCCTTTCTGGAATCATACCTTCCCGGGTTTACCCGCAGGGATTTTTCATGTCCTGAGTACAAAGGAAGAATCTGCATAGATGCTGAACACCTGAGGATGCTGGGGATTCTCCTCTATCCGGTTACTGCCTATGGAATCCTCAACGGCGGTTCAGCAACCAGCTACATTGATTCGAAAAAGAACCGGGCATACGGAGATTCGCTTTTTTCCAAGGCAGAGCAGGTTTTCAGGAACATTGTACCCTTATGTTCCAATAAACCAAAGGGTTCTTCTCCAGGGTTTATCAATCCTAAGGGAACTGCAGGTCCTTCATTTATGTATCTGAAAATTCGCTCACTGATGATTGAATCCCTCAGATACAGGAATCTCATGAAGCAGCGGTTTCCCAAAAAAACCATTCATGAATTCGGTATTATTCCGCTGTTTCAGATGACCAGTACATTCACCCATGACCTGCTCAATGAAGAAATAGAATCGGTGAGAAAAGATCCCCATCACCAGGACCTGCTCAAAGCACTCAGGTGCGATGATATTTCCGTACGCTCAGCAGTGCAGCCCCTTGCTGCAGCATGCACATACTATGAACCGGGAAAACCGGTTGACCTGTTTCTCCAGGCCTGGGGAACATCTCATACCCCCCTGCCCCTCCCGGCTGGACACGGCCAAAATTTTTCCGTCCTTAAGGATATCTACCGGGAACTTCACCGGGAAGGGAAACAGTTTGCCTATCTTGGAAATATCGACAATCTCGGAAACACCCTTCATCCTGTCCACCTGGCCCTGACGGCCCTCAGAAGTTCTGATGCTTCATTTGAGTTTTCCTTCAAGACCCCTGTGGACGTTAAAGGCGGGGTCCTGGTGAAAAACAGCGAGGGCAAGCTTGACTGCATGGATATCGGGCCGGGCATCGACATGAAGAATGTGCAGTCCCATATAGATTCAGGCCATCAGATTTTGTTTAACTGTGCAACCGGTCTGTTCAATCTCTCATATCTCAGCAGCAGCCTTGATGATATCGTTGAAAACCTTCCGCTGAGAATCAGCAACCAGGAAAAGGATGCAGGAAGGTATTCACAAATTGAGCAGATTACCTGGGAGGTTATCGGCATTATGGACAACCCCTTGGTGATCGGGGTAAATAAAAATGAGCGGTTTATGGCCGCCAAGCTGCTGATTGAACAAATCCTTACCTCCCTGGCCCCTGCTCTGATAGAGCATCCCGGGAACGATGAGAACCTCAGGTCTTTTCATCACCTTCATGGAGCTTTGAACCAGGCATTGAAAAGCAGATACCAGTTTAATTTGTCAGGAGATCAATGGACCCCGCTTCCTTCGGAAGCAATGGAGATATGAACCCGAAAAAGACTGTCGTCTGCTTTAAGCAGGACAGTCTTTTCTATGAGAAACGGGATAGTAAGCGAATCGGACTATTTTTTCTTCTTGTGCCGGTTCTTTCTCAGTTTCTTTTTCCGTTTATGGGTTGCAATTTTATGTCGTTTTCTCTTTCTTCCACAAGGCACTGGGCTGCTCCTTACCATGATTTGTTGCTGTATTATGCCGTGATACGCTGATGTGGTCAAGTAACTGCCCGACGTTCTTGCTATTTTTTCCCGCCGGAGATAGACTCTTGGTTGATGAATGTTACTATATTCGGCCTGGGACTCCACGGCGGAGGTGTTTCAGCCGCACGATATTTCGCTTCCCGCGGCCATGCAGTTACGGTCACTGATCTGCGAGATGCATCTGTTCTGCAGGAATCTCTCTCTAAACTGTCTGAATTTTCAAATATTACCTCAGTTCTGGGCACACATCGCCTGGAGGACTTTCAGCATGCTGACCTGGTAATTAAGAATACCGCTGTTGCCTGGGACAATCCTATGCTTCAGTACTGTTCCCAAATTGAGACAGACCTTTCCTGGTTCCTGGAACGCACCAAACGGCCGATTACTGCAGTTACCGGCACAAAGGGGAAAACTACCTCAGCAGCTATTGTACATCATCTGCTGCTTCCCTCGTTTCCCAATGCCTCAATTGCAGGAAATATGGGAATTTCACTTTTTGACATCGCGGATGAGGATTCTCCTGATCCAGCGGTACTGGAAATTTCTTCCTGGCAGCTCAGGGACCTGAGGATGCTCGGCCGAACGGTGCTGCCCCGCACAGCGCTGCTGACATCTCTGTTTCCCGATCATCTGAACAGCTATGCTTCCATGGAGGGCTACATCCAGGACAAGGCATATCTGTTTTCAAGCATCACCGGGAGCTCCATCCTTCCTGCCTCAGGGATTCATCCTTCCTGGATTACCCGCAGTGAAAACACCTGGTATTTCGGCCCCTCGGCAGCTGCCTCAGGCATCAGTTCATCCGAAGGAAGATGGAGCATATATGACCGCAGGGGTGAGATGCTATGCTCGTTCAATTCACCGGACCTTCCTTTCGGGGTGTATGAAGACACCGCAATGGGAGCAGTACTGTGCGCATTTCTTTCAGGCGCCGACATGAAGCATATTGAAAAAGGACTTGCTTCCTTTCCTCCGATTCCCCACAGGATGGAGGAAGCAGGGTCGTTTTTGGGTATTCGATGGATCAATGACTCAGCTTCAACCGTGCCCCAGTCGGTCCTGAGGGCTGTATCCCATGTACCCCCGCCGGTACATCTTATCACCGGCGGAACAGATAAGGGACTCTCCGCAGTACTGTACGGTGAAATATTTCCCAAGGCATCTTCTGTACATCTGCTGGCGGGAAGCTTTACCCGTAAAATTACGGACATGGCTGCATTGCCCTATTACGGGCCGTTTTATACCATGGAGGAGGCGGTGGAAAGCGCATTTGAATCCGCACGAAAACTGGGCGGTACGGTACTGCTGTCACCCGGTGCAAGTTCATTTGAGCACTTTCGCCATGAATTTGATCGGGGAACTCAGTTTCTCAAGGCCGTACAGCATCTAGGCAGAGGACACTGCTAGATATCAGCCGACGGTGCCCTCAGTTACCTTGCCGGCCTGTACCGGTGCTCCGTTAATCATCAACCTCCGTGAGTCAACCATCACATAGCCGTCCTTCACGGTCATGGGCAAGGAGAAAAATTCATCAATTTTCAGCTTTTTCTTATCGCCGGTGTACGGTTCAGTTCCTTCCAGGTTCAGACGAGTTCCCGGCTCGGCACCGTCAACAAAGAGGACATCAACAATCTCCTGATCTCCCTCTCCGGCTGATGCAGCAAGCAGCATTCCCTGACTTTTCACTCCACGAAGTTTTGCAGGCTTCAGGTTGTGCACAAGAATAATTGTCTTTCCAAGCAGCTCTTCCTCACGGTAATGGGGGACTAATCCGGATACAATAACCCGTTTCTCATCACCAGCATCAATTTCTTCCACATAGAGCTTGTCAGCCTCGGGATGACGGGATACCGAAGTGATCACCGCGGCCCTCAGGTCCACGGTTTCGTGGAATTTCTGTTCTGTCTCAGTCATGGTACGCTGCTCCTGGGTTCCGGAAAACCGGCTTCTTAAAGATTCTATCAGCTCATCGTCAAGTTTGGAAAACAGGATGTTCACATCACTGATCTCTCCTGCATCATGCAAGGCCCCCAGGGTGCTCCAGTCAGCCGATGATATGCCGAAAAACGAAAGGATTCTCCTTGATGCATCCGGCAAATACGGAGAAAGAAGGATACCCAGATCTCGGACAATGAGGGAGAGGGAAGCAAGCAGCGTTTCGGCCTCTTCGGGCGCTTCAGTCCGCTTTTTCCAGGGTTCCCCGGCCTGAAACATACGGTTTCCGTAACTGCTGAGTTCACAGATCTTTCGCAGGGCATCCCGAAGTTCTGCGCGGTCAAGCATAGCTGTGACAGACTGCTCATAGGATCTAACTGTTTCAACCACATCATCCGGAACAGCAGATTCAGGGATCTTTCCATCATAGAACCTGGTAATGAATGAAAGGGTGCGGTTCACCAGGTTTGCAATATTTCCGATGAGCTCTCCATTTACTTTCTCCTGGAAATCTTTCCAGGTAAAGGTATAGTCAGCCTTCTCGGGGCGATTGTAGAAGATGTAGAACCTCCAAACATCAGCAGGGATGCCGGTGTCCCTGACATCAGTCCCAAATACGCCGATGCCCTTGCTTTTGGAGAACTTTCCTGCCTCGTAGTTCAGATACTCAGTGGAACTCATATGGTGAAGCATGGTCCACGGTTCACCGGTGGCTAACAGGCTGGCAGGAAAAATTACCGTATGAAAGGGGATATTGTCCTTTCCGATGAACTGGAACAGCTCAACATCATCATTGCTTTGCCACCACCGCTTCCATTCCTTTGTATAATCTGCAGTAATTGAGATGTACCCGATGGGTGCATCAAACCATACATAGAACACCTTTCCCTCGAATCCAGGTTTCGGTACTGGGATGCCCCATTTCAGGTCACGGGTGATGCACCGCTGTTTCAGTCCGTCACGGATCCAGCTTTTCGTCATCTGCAGGGCATTTCTGGCCCAGAATCCCTGTACACTCGCCTCCCCCATCCAGGCCTCCAGTTTGGGAAGAATGGCGGGAAGGTTCAAATACAGGTGCCTGGTCTTCTGAATCTCCGGAGCGCTTCCGCATACTCCGCATCGTGAATCGACAAGTTCTATGGGATCAAGCAGCTTTCCGCAGCTTTCACACTGATCTCCCCGGGCATCGGGATAGCCGCAGTGAGGGCAGGTCCCGTGAACAAACCGGTCGGCAAGGAAACGCTGGCAGCTGCCGCAGTGAGGCTGTTCAATTTCCGCTTCACTGATGTATCCGTTTTCATCAACCTGCTTGAAAATATGCTGAACAATCTCGGTCTGCTCAGGACGGGATGTGCGTCCGAAATGATCAAACTGAATCTCAAACCATTGGTAGATGTCATGATGAATCTCATAATACCTATCGCACAGTTCTTTTGGGGAAATTCCTTCCTGAAGAGCTTTGGTCTCTGTAGCAGTACCGTACTCATCAGTACCGCACACATACAGGGTTTCATATCCCATGGACCGGCAGAACCGGGCAAACACATCTGCAGAAAGAACCTGAATCAGGTTTCCTAAATGGGGTATATTGTTGACATAGGGAAGCGCCGAGGTGATTAATCGTCTCTTTTCCATGAAATTTACTATACTGAGATCCCCTGTGATTTGCAATACTCGGTTTATTCCTTGACTCTTACCTCTGCAATGATTAGTATGAAGTGATATCTAATAGAAATATGAGGAGGAGATATGCTTGATCGCAATGTCTCTCCGAAGGGACAGCGGCTGAACATTTCACCGAAACTCTTGTGGCTGGCAGCAGCAATCGTGCTGATAATAATCATTGCCGGAACCAGCCTATTTGTAGTTGACCAGACCGAACAGTCAGTCGTTCTTCGACTTGGGAGATTTAATCGTACCGTAGGCCCCGGCCTGCAGTTCAAGCTTCCCCTGGGGATAGAACAGAACTTTAATGTTCCCACACAGAGGATTCTGAACATGACCTTCGGATTCAGGGCTGACCGTCCCGGAGTATCCAGCACCTTTGCTGTTGGGGATTTCCCTGAAGAATCTATTATGCTTACTGGAGACCTGAACATCATTGATGTGGAATGGATCATCCAGTACCGCATCAGCGATCCAAGGGCCTGGCTCTTCAATGTCCGGGAAAAAGAGACCACCATCAGGGACATCAGCCAGTCAGTGTTGAACAAGCTGGTGGGTGACCTTGCCATCCTTGACGTCATCGGCCCAGAGAGGACCAATATTGAATTCATGGCCCAGCGTGATATGCAGCAGTCCTTCAACCAGTACGGACTGGGGATCACCATAACCACTGTGAGACTGCGAAATATTGTACCGCCCAAGGGTGAAGTGCAGGATGCCTTTGAGGATGTAAACAAGGCAATCCAGGACATGAACCGTCTGGTGAATGAAGGAAAGGAGCAGTATAACCGTGCTATTCCCAGGGCCCAGGGTGAAGCAGCTCAGCTCATTCAGCAGGCTGAAGGATACTCTTCTCAGCGGATCAATACTGCACGGGGAGATGTAGCCAGATTTGTCTCCATACTTGAAGCCTACAAGACCAGCGAGGATGTAACAAGAACCCGGCTGTATATTGAGACCATGGAAGAAGTGTTCAGCAACATTGACAGCACCATCATCATTGACAAAAAACTTGATAACTTCCTGCCCCTCCAGTCAATTCAGCAGCGTTCAGAAGGAGGTGGTCAGTAATGAAAAAACTTATAACAACTGCAGTAATAATCGTTGTGCTGATCATCATCATAGTGCTGCTCGGACCTTTCTATATTGTAAGCGAGGGCGAGCAGGCGGTGGTCACCCGGTTCGGAGCCATCGTAAACACCAACACAGCAACGGGACTTCATTTCAAGATGCCCGTGGTGGACAACGTGGTCAAGTATCCGACGAAGATACTCTCCTGGGACGGAGATGCCCAGAGAATACCTACCAGGGAAAACCAGTTCATCTGGGTTGATACCACTGCACGGTGGAGGATCAACGATCCTGCTCTGTTCTATGCTTCAGTAACCTCGATTGAACAGGGATACTCCAGGCTGGATGATGTGGTGGATTCTTCGGTACGGACCATTGTTTCGGAGAACTTTCTCCGTGAAGCAGTGAGGAACTCCAACCGGATTATGGAAATAGAACGTGATGTTGTGGGACTAGAAGAGGCTGAAGCGGTGCAGGAGGATGTATCCATCAGCACTGAGCAGCTCCGTCAGCTCACCCGAGTTGACCAGACCTATGACCGCGTTGACAAAGGAAGAGAAAATCTTTCTGTTGAAATGTATAATTCGGCAAAAGAAGTCATTGCAACATATGGAATAGAGCTGATCGATATTATCATCAGGCAGATTCGGTATTCTGAGGATCTAACCGAAAGCGTGTATCAGAGGATGATCGCAGAACGGATCCAAATTGCTGAAGCCTACCGCTCATTTGGGCAGGGACTGAAATCTGAATGGCTCGGACGCCTTGACAATGACCAGCGGCGAATCCTTTCGGAAGCCTATGCCACCGCTGAGGAAATTCGCGGTCGTGCCGATGCTCGTGCAGTAAATATTTATGCCGAAGCATATGAACAGGACCGGGAGTTCTTTGAATTCTGGAGAACCATTGAATCATATCGACGGACTCTGCCGAATTTCCAGAAGACTCTCACCACCGATATGGACTACTTTAAGTACCTGTACAATATGTACGGGGAATAACCCCTTAAGCTGGTGGATCAAACGCTCCGTGGATGACACGGAGCGTTTGTTTTATGGTATACTTCGACTGTGAAAACGATTGGAGAACTGCTTCCTGAGCTCATCAATACTTTACCATCTGAATCCGCACATATCAAGGTTTCAGGTGTGTGCTCAGACTCACGGAACATAACCGGGGGAGAGATGTTCTTCGCCCTTCAAGGGCAGAACACCGACGGGCATCTCTGGATTGACCAGGCAGTGCAGAGGGGGGCACGGGCTGTAGTGCACTCCTCCCCGCCACCCCTTCCTTCCCCGCATGCTGCATACATCCGCTGTGAGAACACCAGGACCATGTATTCCAAGGCATGCTCCCGTTTTTACGATAATCCTTCAGCATCACTGCACTGCATCGGGGTAACAGGCACCAACGGAAAAACAACCTCATGCTGGATGATCTTTCAGCTTCTGAATATGCTGGGATACCGCTGCGGAATTATCAGCGGGTACTGGAACGGTACAGAATCTGAATTGACACTTTCCGGCAGCGGTCTATCAACCCCGGAAGCCTCAGTTCTGCACAGGATGCTCAAGGAATTTTCTGACGCAGGATGCACCCATGCAGTCATAGAAATTACCTCCCATGCGTTATCACAAAGGACATGCAGAGTTGAGGACCTTGTGCTTTCCAGATGCCTCTTCACTCCCTTTGGACGTGATCATCTTGATTTTCACGGTGATCAGCAAAGTTATCTGCTCACAAAGCTTCATATGAGCGACCTAGCAGTCAGGGATGCACCTATCACCTGTATAAACAGCAGTACATATGCTGAACACCTGGCAAACCGCCGTCTTCGTACGCTCTCATTCCGTGAAGGAAACAAACAGCCCGGTTTCATCAATGCAGAACCCATATCCATGAATGAATGGCTCCTTTCAGAGCCCGACAGAACCCTGTCAGTGCAACTGCCTGATGTGCAGAGTTTTCTTCAAAATAACCTGCTGCTTGCCCTAGCATGCATATGGGACCTGATTCCTGAAGATCAACGTTCCATTGACTTGAGCACATTTGAATGCTCCGTACCTGGACGCGGCGAGGTGCTTGATTTTCCCGGCAGCAGGCGTGTGGTCATTGACTATGCCCATAATCCCCTGGGATTTCAAACGGCCTTTTCATCCTTCAGTCGTCCGTCGGGCAAGGTGATCGCTTTGTTCGGAGCCGCAGGGTCCCGTGACACAGGGAAGCGGCCGTTGATGGCATCTATTGCTGATTCCCATGCTGATGTGATCATCATTACAGAAGAGGACCCCTTTGGTGAAGATCCTCGTAAGATTTTTTTAGACCTGCTGTTCGGCATTACCGGAAAAATACCCGGAAAGACCTTGTTTGTTTTTTCCCGACGTGAAACAGCGGCAGCCTTCGCCATGTCCCGAATGAATCCAGGAGACACCCTCCTGATGCTCGGAAAGGGCCATGAAGCAGTGCTTCGCAGCCGTGACGGCATTCGTCACTGCAGCGACCGCCTGACGGTACTGCGTATTGCAGATCACATGAAATGGGTGTAGGATACCGAATCATGAACATTGCACTTATATACGGCGGAGAAACTCCGGAACACCAAGTTTCTGCAGGGTCTGCAAGACATACGGCAGAACACCTTACTGGGAATGTCATACTCATCGGGGTTTCAGAGAACGGGTGCTGGTATCTGCAGGACACAGTTGGTGACTGCATCGACACCAGCCGTGAAGTTTCTGTTATACCGGGAAAGGGTTTTTTCTGCGGAACTGACCCTGTTCCCTGTGATGTGGTATTGCCGGTGATTCACGGGTCCTTCGGTGAGGACGGCGGCATGCAGGGACTGCTGGCATCCCTTCCTCTTCCCGCTGTGACCTGCTCAATTGAATCCAGTGCCCTTGGAATGTCCAAGTACCTGGCAAAACAGCTGTGCCGGTCCCTGGACATTCCAACCGCACCATCACTGATGCTGAGGAAGGGAGAATCCCTGACCCAGGAGAATTCCTTCGGCTATCCGCTGTTTATCAAGCCGGACAGGTGCGGGTCCTCCATCGGCGTTTCTCGTGCTGACGGACCGGAAGACCTACCCGGGGCACTGGAAAACGCATTTCTCTATGATGAGAGAATACTGGTGGAACAGACTATACCTGGATATGAAATCCAATGCGCATGGATGTCAGAAAAAGATGGGCTTTCATTATCCTGCCTCGGTGAAATTCACTCTCCCGGACTGGTGCACAGCTACAGGATCAAATATATTGAATCACAGAACACCCGCTATGTGATCCCCTCCTCTGCCGGAGAAGCCCTTCAACGGAACATCTACTCATATATTGGAAAGCTGCTGGAAGCGCTCTCCTTTCCCCTCTACGGCAGAATTGACTTTCTCTATAACCCTGCTGAGGATACTGCAGTATTTAATGAAGTCAACACCTCCCCAGGAATGACCGCAGGAAGCATGTACCCGAAGCTGTGGAAGCATACAGGAAAAGAATACAAAGCTCTCCTTGACGATCTTATCCAGGCATCGCTGTACAAGTATGAGAAGCACCGATCAATCTGCCGGTTTTTCGATCCCGGAGAAGGACATGAATCCTGATCTAATATTCCATGTCGATATGGACGCCTTCTATGCCTCTGTAGAGCAGCTTGACAACCCTGAGCTGAAGGGAAAACCTGTCATTGTGGGAGGTCAAGTTGGTGAACGGGGAGTTGTGTCAGCCTGTTCATATGAGGCACGGAAATTCGGAGTGCATTCTGCTATGCCGATGTTTCAGGCCCTCAGGCTCTGCCCGGAGGGGGTGTTTCTTTCCGGCAGGATGAAGCGGTATGAAGAAATAAGCCGATGTGTAATGGAGATTCTAGCGGAGTTTGCTCCCAAGGTGCACCAGATTTCCATTGATGAAGCATTTCTCCATATGACCGGAACCCAGCGTCTCTACGGTGATCCGATGGATGCAGGAGCTGCTCTGAAAAAGATCATTCGCAGTCAGCTGGGGCTTACCATCTCAGTGGGAATCGGCCCGTCGAAGTTCATAGCAAAAATGGCTTCAGACTTTAAAAAACCCGACGGTCTCTATCAGGTGCATCCTGGATCAGAGATACTGTTTATTGACTGCCTTGGATTAGATAAACTCTGGGGGGTGGGAAAAAAGACCCGTGAAATGCTCCGCTCCCTTGGGCTCCACAGCCCGAAACGCATTCGGGAAATGTCTCAGCCTTCCCTGCAGCGAATTGCCGGCGAGAGCCTCGGGGCATACCTCTATAACGCAGTCAGGGGCATTGATCCAGGCATTCTGGAAGAACGCCAGTCAGCTGGATCAATCAGCAATGAACAGACCTTTCTGGAGGATATCACAGAGGGGGAACTGCTGTGCCGGCATCTTCTTCGGCTGTGTCATCAGGTGATGTTCCGTGCCATGGATGAAGGGGTAACAGGATATCGGGTATTCATCAAGATCAAGTATTCCACATTTCAGTCCACCACCGCCCAGATGACCCTGGACCGTCCGATTCTCCATGCAGAACAGCTGTACAGCCATGCACGGGACCTGCTGATAAAGCGGTGGGACGGTCATGCCGCAGTACGGCTGCTTGGAGCCGGCATCGGTTCCCTTGCTCCTTCACAGGATGCATTCCAGAAGTCCCTCTTTGAAGACCAGGAGCTTGACCTGAAAAAGCAGTCGGTTGAACAGGCTGTGTACAAACTGAGAAAGCATGGAAAAGGAGTCGGCAAGGCATCTGATCTTATCAGAGGGTTTGAAAAACCTTCGAAATAGGCTATGATGCACTATGCGGATACATGTGGTCCTCGTGGAACCTGAAATTCCCCAGAATACCGGTAATATTGCCCGTACCTGCGCAGCTGTCGGAGCGCAGCTGCACCTGGTTGAACCCCTTGGGTTTTCCGTCAGCAGCAGGGAGGTCCGTCGTGCCGGACTTGACTACTGGGATGATGTGATACTTCATGTACATAAGTCCTTAGATGCGTTTTTAGATATCCATGGAGATAAGGACCTTCGCCTTTTTTCCACAAAAGCATCACAGGTGTACAGCGATATACCCCTTCCTGAGGGAAGTGACGTGTTTCTTCTCTTTGGAAAGGAGACAAAGGGACTGCCGGAAAGCCTTATTTTTCAAAAAATGGACTTTGCAGCACGAATACCTATGGCCCCGGGAGCCCGCTCTTTGAACCTGGCAAATTCTGCGGCGGTGGTACTCTATGATCTGCTGCGAAGACTTGGTTTTCCGAATCTTACTATGAAGGGATCATTGAAACAGGAGGTGATGCAATGACATGCAGATCTATCGGCATTATCGGATGCGGCAATATGGGAGGAGCCTTTCTCAAGGCACTGCAGAACAGATTCCCTGATGTTTCAGTGTATGTCTATGAACCCGATGCAGAAAAGACCAAGGGACTGGAAGTGCAGATCTGCAGCTCTCCGGCTGAAGCTGCCGAAAAAAGCGATATCACCATCCTTGCGGTGAAACCCCAGCTCATGGAGAATGTTGCAGCATCACTGCCCAAGGGCAAGTACATTTCCCTTGCTGCCGGGGTTACCCTCAGCAGGCTGAAAGAGATACTTCAGACCAGTGAAGTGGTACGGTTCATGCCCACAATTGCAGCGCTGGCCTGCGCCTCCCCTACTGCGGTATCCTGGGATGAGGATGCCCCTCCCTCCTTCTGCGATGACGCAGTGGAAATTGCGGATGCCGCAGGATTCGCCGTGAAGATTCCCGAACACCAGATTTCTCCCTTTATCGGAGTATCGGGGTCCGGGATAGCCTTCATCTTCCAGTTTATCCATGCCCTGGCATTGGGAGGAACAAGAAAGGGGCTCACCTATGCCCAGTCCCTTGTGCTGGCACAGCAGACAATGCACGGTGCGCTTGCAGTCCTTGAGCAGACCGGCAAGCTCCCTTCCGAGGCCCTCACTATGGTTACCTCCCCGGGAGGTACAACAATTGAAGGGATCCATGCCCTGGAATCAGGCGGATTCACCGCAGCGGTAATGAATGCGGTGTCTGCCGCAGCAGATACATCAAACACAATGCTGTCATGAGGTAAAAAATGATTGACTTGAGGGAACTTGACCAGCGCTATGATGAAATATCCCGGAATATTGCAAACCGTTTCATGAATGTTGACATTGATGCAGTTCTGGAATTCCAGAAAAAACGCAGCGAGCTGATACAGCATACGGAAGAATTACGAAGCAGGCGCAATGAAAACAGCCGCAAGATGAAGCAGAAACTCTCTTCAGAAGCACGGCAGGAGCTGATTGAAGAGGGTAAGTCCCTGAAGCAGAAGATATCTGAATCAGAAGAGGCCCTTGAAGATATCCAGCAGAAATTCTATGCCCTGGCATCAAGGATACCGAATTATGCCCATCCAGATGCACCGGTAGGCAGGGAGGAAAAGGACAACCTGGAAATAAAACGGTTCGGCAAACCCCGTGCCTTTGATTTTACCCCAAAGGACCATATGGAACTGGCAAAGGAACTTGATCTTCTCGATTTTGAATCCGCCGTAAAGGTGACGGGTACGAAATTCTACTACTTTAAACATGAAGCGGTAATTCTTGAACTTGCTCTGCAGCGTTTTGCCCTTGACATCCTGAGAAACCACGGGTTCACCCTGATGATGACCCCTGACATGGCAAAACAGTCCATCGCTGCAGGAATTGGATTTCAGCCCCGGGGAGAAGAGAGCAATATTTATACCATAGAGCATACGGACCTCTGTCTTGTGGGAACCGCAGAAATAACCCTCGGGGGGTATCATGCGCAGGAGATCATCGACCGTGAAAAACTTCCGCTGAAATATGCGGGGATTTCCCACTGCTTCAGAAAAGAGGCAGGAGCAGCGGGCCAGTATTCAAAGGGACTCTACCGGGTTCATCAGTTCTCAAAGGTGGAGATGCTGGTCCTCACCGAACCGTATCAGTCCGAAGAGATGCATCTTCAGATGCTGGGCATTGAAGAGGAGATATTTCAGGCCCTGGAGATACCCTACCGCGTGGTTGACACCTGCACCGGGGACCTTGGCGCTCCAGCCTACCGAAAGTATGATCTGGAAGCATGGATGCCTGGTCGAGGAGAGCATGGCGACTGGGGTGAAATCACCAGTGCCTCCAACTGTACAGACTACCAGGCCAGGAACTTGAAGATTCGGTATAAAACCGGTGAATCTACAGAGCATGTACATATCCTCAATGGAACAGCTGTAGCTGTCTCACGGGCATTCATCTCCATCCTGGAAAACCACCAGAGAGCAGACGGCAGCATTCGCATCCCCGAAGCATTGGTCCCCTATACGGGGTTTTCGGAGATCAGGAGCAGAATGTGAAGCAGACCTGGGGCCTTGCTGCAGACTTCTATGAACTGACAATGATCCAGGGGTACTTTCTTGAGCAGAACAATCCCCAGGTGGTATTCGACATGTTCTACCGTTCCCAGCCCTTTCAAAGCGGGTATGCCCTTTTTGCAGGTATGGGAACACTGACAGAACATCTCTCCTCCTTCAGATTCAGTGAAGAAGATATTTCATATCTTAAAAGCCTGGGGCTATTTCGGGATGAATTTCTTCAATTCCTGAAGTCATTTCGGTTCACCGGCGACATCTTTGCAGTCCGGGAGGGCACTCCGGTCTTTCCCGGAGAGCCCTTGATCAGGGTGCACGGCTCACTGATTGAAGCCCAGCTGATTGAAAGCTTTCTTCTTAACATCATTAACTTCCAGACTCTGATTGCTACCAAAACCTCCCGGGTCTACTGCGCATCCCGAAGGGGAAGCATTCTTGAATTCGGTCTCAGGAGGGCCCAAGGACTTAATGGTGCTCTTTCAGCATCAAGGGCCTCATACATCGGAGGAGCAGCAGGAACCTCCAACACCATGGCCGGCAAGGTGTACGGGATACCGGTAATGGGAACCATGGCCCATTCATGGGTCATGTCCTTCAGTTCCGAACTGGATTCCTTCAAAGCCTTTGCACGCATGTATCCTGATACCTGCATTCTCCTGATTGACACGTACGACACCCTCCATTCCGGGCTTCCCAACGCAATTGAAGTTGGGCTTGCCTTGAAAAATGCGGGGAAACGAATAGGTGTGCGTATCGACAGCGGAGATTTAAGCTACCTGAGCAAGCGTGTCCGCAAGGCCCTAGATGAAGCTGGACTTGAAGATGCGTTAATTACGGTTTCCAATGACTTGAACGAAGAGATTATCCATCAGCTGGTATCCGATGACGCTCCTGTGAATTCCTGGGGCGTCGGCACGGCCCTGGTCACAGGAGGAAACCAAGCTGCTATGAACGGAGTCTACAAACTCTGCGCCAGATATACCAACGGCTCCTATATGCCTACCATGAAAATTTCAAACAACCTGGAAAAATCCACTAATCCCGGCATCAAGCAGGTGTACCGGTTTTACCGCGGGAATGAGGCGCTGGCAGACTTGACTGTCCTAGATCATGAGCAGATGGACCCAGGGTCTGTTTTCCGGTTCAACCACCCGACGGTGGACCAGGATTTTTTTCATCTTCGTCAGGGAAACTTTACTCATATGAAAGCGCTGCTTGAACCTGTTATGGTGCAGGGAGAACCTTCAGCATCACCTGAGAACCTTCAGGATATCAGAAAGTATGCTGAAGAGCAGCTGGATACCCTTGATCCCTCATACCGGAGAATCATCAATCCCCATATATATAAAGTATCCATATCAGATGAGCTGATGCAGCTGAAGACCCATATGGTTTCAGAATTCAGAAAAACTATGAACTCCTATGGGAGAGACTCCGAAAACCTTTGAAGCGCATCCCCTACAGCCCGTACAATCGCTTCCAGATGCTGCTCATCCAGGAGCATCTCAAGTTCCTCCGGATTCGTCATAAATCCCATCTCAATGAGCACCGCGGGCATTCGAGCAAACCGAAGCACATAAAAATTCTCTTCCCGGATGCCACGATCAGGGGTTATTCCTTCAAGACTCCGTGCCAGTTCAGCATGCATTGATTCTGCAAGCAGTGAATCTGCATGCTCCAGTTCCTGCTGCAGCAGCAGGTTAAAAGAATCAGTGAGACCCTCAAAATAGGGGTCCTTTACCTCGGAAGTGAGAAATCTCTGTACTTTTCTTCCCGGATATCTCCATACTTCAAAACCCGCCGCAGAGCCTGCGGGCGCCGCATTTGCATGTATGGAAATGAATACCCGGGATGTACCCTCTGGGGGTATCACCGAATTTGCCTGCTGCGTCCGCTGCTGCAGGGTGAAATAGTTGTCATTATCCCTGGTCATATGCACCTCGATATGAGGCATCTGCTGCTGCAGATATTCCCTCAGCATCAAGGATGCGGCAAGGACTATATCTTTTTCAAATACCTCAGAGCCTTGGTGACTGACAACTGCACCCGGATCCCTGCCTCCATGTCCGGGATCAATAATGACCGCACCTGGAGGAAGCAGAAATGTATAGGGACCGGCAGGTTTTGACAGCGTCGGAGAACCATAGATCAGCTGAAAGCTGATTCCAAGCATCAGAAGAATACCCTTTATCCACGCTCCCATCCGTTGATTACCTCCTCCATACTTCTCATAAACCGGTGCATGTTCTGTTTCAGCCATACCTGTTCTTCAGCAGCCCGCTGATGAAGGAATACCCGTTTTCTCATAAGCACTCCCCTTTTGCGCACCACCGTGCAGTTTCTTCGGTACCACCGAATGTAGTCCTCATCCTTGCTCTGATCATATACCGGGGCCTTCCTCCGGTATGATATCTGCAGCAGATCATCCTGCACAATGCTGTGACCCCAGAGAAAGGCCCTGCATCCGAAGTCAAGGATCTGCCAGAAAGGATTGGTGAATGATGAACAGTATCCCTGAAGTGCATTGAACATCGGTGTATCGTAGCACCCGACGTAGTCATAGGGCATCACCGAATGCCTCCCCTCCTCCAGTGCGGCAAAACGAAGATAGGTGCCTGCATAATAGGGAACCATCACCCGGGGAAGATATTTTTCAGATGAGTCCTTCAAAAGAGGAGTAACGCAAAGAGCATCTTCATGGGGGGGATCGTTACATAGAGAATCAGAAACATCAGTCATGTCGGACCAGATGATCACCGTCTTTTCAGATGTACTTCGTGACATAATCTCATTTACTCCCTCACCGGGAGAAATTGGAGTATGGGATTCAATCAGAGCAGCTGAACGAAACCGGTGGAGTTCGCTCCTTGAAGCATCTCCGGCCCCGGTAATGCAGCACAGCAGCACCGGCATGTCGGGGCATGCTGTCTTCATGCCCTCTACAAGATCCCAGGATTCTGCCAGGTCCCCACGCACGAGAATGCCGATGGAAACCGGATGATCTTCATAATAGGTCCCGCTGCTTTTTGTTATCCTGAACATATACCTTCTGCTCGTCAATAAATACGATGTCCTCCGGCCTGGCTATCACATCACGGCGATGACTGCCGGTAATCTTTCTTATATCCCTGCTGTGCCGGCCGATAAGCTGCTGCAGTTCCGTACTGTCGAAGGAGGGCACTGCTTTGGCAATGGAATTAATCATCACCACTGATCCTGCACTGAATGAACCCTCCACAGCTGTCACTCCGGAGGGAAGCAGGCTTTTGCGCTTCCTGATCGCATTAACTGCGCCCTGATCAATAATAATCCTGACGGAAGTCTGGGCATTGCGGATCCAGCGCTGTCGCTGAGAAATTTTCTTTCCAGGATAAAAATAGGTTCCCACTTCTCTGCCTGCGGCAATCTGTTCAAGGATCATCTTTTCCCGGCCTGAAGCAATGACACACTTGCAGCCCGCACGGGAGGCAATCTCAACGGCCTTAATCTTGGTCTTCATACCTCCGGTTGCAAAGGTGCTTCCCGAACCTCCTGCCGCAGTTACAATCCGGTCATCAATGACCGGAACTTCTGATATCAGCTGTGCAGAAGGGTCAGAAGATGGATCTGAAGAAAACAGTCCCTGCACATCCGAGAGAATAATCAGCAGGTCCGCATCAATTTTGCTGGCAATATATGCACTGAGCCTGTCGTTATCACCGAAGGCGCTTCCAATCTCGGCGGTTGAAACCGTATCATTTTCATTGCATATGGGCAGAACTCCCAGGGAAAGCAGGGTTTCAAGGGTATTTCTGGTGTTCAGGTAGGTCCTGCGGTTTCTGAACAGTTCCGTAGTAAGCAGAATCTGACTAGTTATGATATGGTATGAGGACAAAAAGGTGCTGTAGTGATGCATCAGATAGGGCTGACCAATGGAGGCACATGCCTGACGGAGCTTTACGGATGTAACCCGCTCCCTGATATTCAGCATCCTGGCCCCGATGCCGATGGCGCCTGAAGTGACAAGCACAACCTGGTAACCCATCATCCTGATATGAGCAATCTGTTCGCACAGCGATGCAAGAAATGAAAGACTGACGCCTTCATCACTGCTGAGCAGGTTAGTGCCCACCTTGACTACAATTCGTCTCACCTCTGAGAAATCGCGCTCAGACATGTGCGTCAGAGCTCCCTATGAGTAAACTGCTTCGGGTTATCACCGGAATAATCAGCAGCAATGTGGCCGCTGCCGTAGAGCTTCCATTTGTAGGTTACCAGCCCCTCAAGGCCCACAGGGCCCCGGGCATGGACCTTCCGGGTGCTGATGCCTACTTCCGCTCCCAGTCCGTAGCGGTATCCGTCGGCAAACCGGGTACTGCAGTTCCAGAACACCCCGGCAGAATCTACGGTTTCCATGAACTGTTCAGCACGGCTGCGGTTTTTTGTAATGATCCCGTCGGTATGTCCAGAACCGTACCGGTGGATATGATCTATCGCCTCCTGCATGGAATCAACTACCTTGATCGAAAGAATCAGATCAAGATATTCAGTGCTCCAGTCCTCTTCATCAGCAGGAGCGCAGGCGACTGCATCCTGAACCCGCTGATCTCCCCTGATCTCAACTCCCTGTTCACGCAGAGCAGAAGAGAGAGGAGGAAGCACTGCCGATGCAATGCCTGAATGGACCAGAAGCGTCTCAAGGGCGTTGCAGACAGCAGGATACTGGCATTTGGCATCTATGCAGATGCTCACCGCTTCAATGATGTCTGCTTCATCGTCTATATAAAGGTGGCAGATTCCGTCAGCATGGCCAAGCACGGGAATGGCTGTGTTGTCCATCATGTACTTCACAAAACTGTTGGATCCCCTGGGAATCAGAAGGTCTATCAGATCATCAAGGGCAAGCATGGCGGTCACATCATCACGACTCTCCAGCAGGAATATCCAGTCACTCCCTGCACCGCTTTCCTCGGCAGCCATCCGAATCAGGCGAAAGAGCTCCCGATTTGTATGAAGGGCCTCACTGCCTCCTTTCAGGACGATGCCGTTCCCGCTTTTCAGGCAGAGGGATGCAATCTGAACAAGGGCATCAGGCCGGGATTCAAAGACCATGCCGATTACGCCGATGGGACAGCTTACCTGGTACAGTTCAAGCCCCGTATCAAGTTCACGGGACGTCAGGATGCGGCCCACCGGGTCTTTCAGGTTTACCAGGTCCTCAATTCCCCTGCACAGCCCGTCAAGCTTTTCCTGGTCCAGCACCAGCCGTTTCAGCAGTGGAGATGAAATACCCTGCTGCTGTGCAGCTTCGATATCCAGTCTCTGGGCTTCCGCGACAGACTGACGCTCCCGCTGCAGCACGGCAATCATGCTGCGCAGTATGCGGTTTTTCTCTTCATGGGAAAGGGCGGCAAGTTTCCTCTGCCCCTCCGCCACCTGCTTCACCTGATCTCTCAGCATCTTTTCCTCCAGTTCACCTCAACTATACCGTTTTTTTTCTGATGCAACAAGACAAAGCCGTCTTCGCTGTATTGAACAGATACAGCATATCCATTATATTTAGTGAAACATAATGGATATGGAGTTTCCTATGAAACGAACAATGTGCATATTTCTACTGGTGCTTGCACCCGCCCTGCTCTTTTCTGCAGGAATGACCGAAGAACAAACTGATACCGTCACGGTGACCGACGGACTTTCCCGGGAAGTCCAGTTTTCCCGAAATCCTCAACGAATTGTACTTGCGGGAAGGGCAAACCTCTTTCTCACCAATGCAGTGTATCTCTTTGAAGATGCCTCCAGCCGGGTGAAGGCCCTTGCCCAGACTGACCAGGGCTTGGGTGATTCGTTTGTCTATCTCGACAGCTCCCATGAAAAGAAAACCCGCCTTTCCAACCAGGCAGGAGCTGAAGAGATTGCTGCCCTCAGACCCGACTTGGTAATTCTGAAGGATTCCATGTATCCCCGCCTGGGAGATCAGCTGGAGGCCCTTTCTATTCCCGTCCTGACGTTAGGCCTGGAATCCTATGAGGAATACATACGGGATATAAGCCTGTTGGGAGAGGTGTTCGAAGATCCCGATCGAGCCGGGCAGATTACCAGTTATTTTACCGACATCATCGAACATACTGCTCAAATCGCTGCACAGGCCTCAGAGAAGCCGTCAGTGCTGATGCTCTATTATGTGCAGCGCGAAGGTGCCGCAGCCTTTCATATTCCTCCGCCTGACTGGATACAGACCTTTATGACAGAAACTGCAGGAGGAAGAGCCGTCTGGACGGATCGCCATACCGGTTCAGGCTGGCAGGTGGTAAATTTTGAGCAGATAGCCCAATGGGATCCGGACATGGTCTTTCTCATCAGTTATGCAGTTCCTTCATCAGTGGTAAAGAAGGTCGTAGAGGATTCTTTACTTTGGAGAAATCTTCGTGCATTCCAGAACGGACATGTGCTTCCCTTCCCGGGGGATTTCCACAGCTGGGCACAGTCTGACATCAGATGGTTTCTCGGTATTCAGTGGCTTGCAAAGCAGCTGCATCCTGATCTCTTTCCAGATACCGACATGCATGAGCTGACTGTTTCATTCTACCGGGATCTCTACGGCATACCTGAAGAAACAGTACAGAGGTTGTTCATGCCGAGACTTAAGGAGGAACTCTCTGGAATTTCCAGATAGCCAGCTGCGCAGACATCTGCTGCTCCTGGCACTTCTCATGGTGCTTACAGCGGTGTCACTGTTTATCGGCAGATATCCGACGCCGGGGCTATCTTCCCCGGCACTGCTGAGGGATGATTCGGTGTTCCTTCAGGTATTTCTCCAACTGAGAATGCCCAGAGTCCTTACCGCTGTAATCGCCGGCGCGGTCCTTGGAGCTGCAGGATGCGTATTCCAGATGATATTCTCGAACCCCCTGGTTGAACCGGGATTTCTCGGCGTCTCCCAGGGAGCAGCCTTCGGTGCGGCCCTCTCCATCCTCTTCATATCTTCAGCAGCCCTGCCGGTGCAGGCGGTTTCTGCTGTATTTGCTATGACCGGCCTGTTTCTCTCCTACTGGCTTGCTCGGAAATTTCACTTCGGCGGCTGGATTCTGCGCCTGGTGCTGGCAGGCATTGCGGTTTCCGCCCTCTTTGCATCAGGTGTGGGGTTTCTCAAATATGCAGCTGATCCAGTGAGCCAGCTTCCCGATATAACCTTCTGGCTGCTGGGAAGCCTGACAGGCGCATCATGGAGCAGGCTCATATCGATTGCTCCGATCACACTCATAAGTCTAACCATATTGATGATGTTTCGGTGGAGGCTGAATATTCTCTCCCTTCAGGACCGCTCATCCTTTTCCCTCGGGGCCCGCCCGCATCTGGAAAAACTGCTGCTGCTCTTCTGCGCCACCGCAGCAGCCGCAGCAGTAATCTCCGTCACCGGACTTGTGGGCTGGGTCGGTCTTATCGTACCCCATATTGCCAGAAGGACCCTCGGTTCCGATGCACGCAACGCCCTTCCCGGGTCCATGCTCATCGGCAGCATCTATTTCCTTGTCAGCGATACTGCCGCCCGTACCTTGCTGACCGGAGAGCTTCCTCTTGGAATCATCACCAGCGCCGCTGGTGCAGCACTGTTTATTATAATCCTCAGCAGAAAAGGATCGGGGGAACATCTATGAACGGGATTATTGAAGCATCACAACTGCGGTACCGCTACACTCCCAAAGCCCCTCCGGTACTTGATGAGATTACCCTTTCTGTACCTGCAGGGTCCGCTCTAGCACTGCTTGGTCCAAACGGAGCGGGAAAAACCACATTGCTGGACCTGATCCTTGGGTGGAGGTCACCTGAATCCGGAAGGATGATGGTAAAATCTCAAAATCCTTCACAGCTTCGACGAAGCGAAGCCGGTAAACTGATGAGCCTTGCAGCGCAGTCTGAATCCATCACCTTTTCATTTCCTGTGGTTGACTATGTGCTCTTCGGCAGAGCACCTCACCTGCATCAGCTTCGCCCCCCCTCCCGGCAGGACCGTGAGACAGCCATGGAAGCCCTCAGAACGGTGAACATCCTTCATCTTGCAGACAGGGAGGTCACAAAGCTCAGCGGAGGAGAACTGCAGCTGGTGAAAATCGCCCGTTCCATAGCACAGCAGACGGAAATTCTTCTGCTTGACGAACCTACCAGCGACCTTGATCCCGGAAACACCGTCAGGATCATGGAGATTATGGAACAGCAGAAACGCCTCGGCATTACACAGGTGTTCACCACCCATGATCCCATGATTGCCTCAGATATTGCCACCCATACCGCCCTGATACGCAGCGGAAAACTTCTGTTCTTCGGTCCCCCTGAACAGGCACTGACATCAGACCTGCTCAGCAGGCTCTACAGCACCCCTATGTCGGTGCACCATGCAGGGCCCAGGCGCATCATCATACGGGGATATGGGTAAATCTGGAAACGTCAAACAGTCCCTTGTCCGTGATTCTCACCTCGGGTATCACCGGCAGGGCTAGAAAGCTCAAGCTCATGACCGGATCAATATCAGGATGAATCTTCAGTCGTTTACGGGCGGTATCCTCAATGCGCTTTACCCTGCTGCGTATTTCAGAAGCCCCAAGGTCAGACATCAATCCTCCAATGGGAAGAGGAAGCCTCTCAATAACCTCTGACTGGGAAGCAAGAACTATCCCGCCGCCCTGCCTGATCAGAGCATTTACGGCAGTGACGATATCCCTGTCGGAATCTCCTGCGGCAATGATGTTATGGGAATCGTGGGAAATAGACAGTGCTGCTGCCCCTCCGGTTATTCCGTAGTTTTCAAGGAGCCCGATTCCCATCTGACCGCTTCTGGTATGGCGTTCCAGGGCAATGATCTTGCATACTCCAGATCCAGGGTGAAACAGAAACCTGCCCCTGCTGTCACGGGGAAGCCGGCGATTCACAAGTTTAGTGAGCAGGGAACGGGGCGTCATCTGTATGACATGGGCATCCGTCCCGGAAATATGCAGGGCCAGCTGTTCTTCATTAATCACATCAACATGCATGGTGTCTGAAACACCGGTGCTCGATGAAGCAGGTATCTCTTCAGTCAATACACCGTCACTGGCCCGCAGCCTGCCTCCGATGTATACCTTCCTGACAGTAAAGCTGTCCAGATCGTCAACCGCAGTGAGGTCTGCATAATACCCCGGTGCAGCGGCTCCCTGATGCCTCAGCTGGTAGCACACCGCAGCATTGACTGAGGCCATCTGAACAGCAGTAAGCGGGTCGATACCGCAGCTGCGGGCAATCTTCAGGTGATTGTCTATATGGCCTTCGCTGAATATGTCATCAAGCTGACGGTCATCGGTGCAGAACATGCACCACCGGGATATCGGATCATTGACCCCCTTAAGAAGGTGTCGGAGGTCCTTGGATGCAGATCCCTCCCTCAGCATCACGTACATTCCCCGTGAAATCCGCTCTTTCAGCTCTTCCGGAGTTGTACACTCATGATCGGTCATGATTCCAGCTGCAGCATAGCTGCTGAGTTCTTTTCCTTTCAGCCCTGGAGCATGGCCGTCCACAGGCTTATGTGCATGATATGCAAGCAGCAGTTTGTCGAGCACCTCAGGGTCACCGGCGACTGCCTGGGGAAATGCCATCATCTCGCCAAGTCCGAGAATATTCTGGTTGGTAATCAGGGAAGTAAGTTCCTGAACCCCCATCACGGCACCGGAGGTTTCAAACTCCGTTGCGGGCACACAGGAGGGAAGCATGAAATGAGTTCGCAGGGGTGTTCTAGACGCAGCCCTGATCATATAGAAGAGGCCTTCGGTTCCGGCAACATTGCAGATTTCATGGGGATCTGCAATGACCGATACCGTTCCCCTGGGTATAACCGCTGCAGCAAACTGAGCTGGAGATGCCAGGGAAGATTCAATATGCACATGGGCATCAATAAACCCCGGAAGTACATATCTGCTGTTCAAATCATGCTCGCAGGAAGCTTCATAGGACCCGATTCCTGCGATGTATCCGCAGGAGACTGCAATGTCTCCGGAGATAATCTCTTTGGTAAATACATCGGCGATGCGGCAATTTTTCAGCACCAGATCCGGCTCCTCGTTTCCTGATGCTGTCGCGATGATTCTGCGGAGGGTTTCTCTGTCCATGGCTGTCTCCTCTTATCAGATCATATCACGGAGGGATCTGACTCGCAACATGATGCAACATAGTTTAATTTTCTGTACAAATTCTTTGGAAAGTACTACAATGAACCACTCATGAAAACATATACAGAGGAGTGTTCAGATGGAAAAGTTGTTTAAACTGCAGGAGCACAAAACAACCGTAAAAATTGAGGTTCTTGCAGGGCTTACCACATTCCTGACCATGGCTTACATCCTTATTGTAAACCCGCTGATTCTCAGCGACACAGGAATGGATTTCGGGGCTCTCTTTACCGCGACGGCGCTTGCTTCTGCAATTGCCACCCTGGTAATGGCATTTACTACAAATCTGCCCTTTGCGCTTGCACCGGGCATGGGACTCAACGCATTTTTTGCGTATACCGTAGTCATCGGCATGGGATATCCCTGTCAGTTTGCACTGACCGCCGTATTCCTGGAAGGAATAATTTTTATTCTCCTGACTTTATTCAACATCCGGGAAGCGATTGTTAACAGCATACCCTCTGATGTAAAAAAAGCTATTTCAGTCGGTATCGGTCTTTTTATTGCGTTTATTGGATTCCAGAATGCCGGAGTGATTGTGGGAGGTCCGACCCTGGTTGAACTTGGCGACCTCACTTCAGGAGCACCCCTGCTTGCCATGATCGGTCTGATCATTACCGGAATCCTCCTTGCCTTCAAGGTCCGTGGAGCACTGCTCATCGGCATCATCCTCACCACCATTATTGGAGTACCCTTCGGTATCACCTCCTGGGCAGGAGGCAGCTGGGCACCCCCGTCTCTTGCTCCAATCTTCTTTCAGTTTGACTTTTCACAGGTCTTTACCTTCGATATGGTAATAGTGCTGTTCACCCTGCTGTTTGTCGACATGTTTGACACCGTAGGCACCCTCATCGGCGTTTCCACGAAAGCTGGAATCCTGAACGAAAAGGGCGAAATTCCACACTGCAAGATGGCACTGATGTCCGATGCAATCGGAACAACCGTCGGAGCCATGCTTGGAACCAGTACGGTGACCACCTATGTGGAAAGTTCCGCAGGTGTTGCTGAGGGCGGAAGAACCGGTCTCACCAGTTTTACCACCGCTGTGCTGTTTCTCATTGCGCTGTTTCTCTCACCGCTGTTTCTGACCATCCCTGGAGCGGCTACCGCACCAGCTCTGATTCTTGTGGGACTGTTTATGATGACACCGGTAGTGGACATAAACTACAACGACTACACCGAAGCTATCCCGGCATTTCTGACCCTGATCATTATGCCCCTTGCCTACAGCATTGCTGACGGCATCATGATCGGTATGCTTTCATGGATTTTCCTGAAACTTCTGACACTCAGGTCCAAGGAAATCAACCTGATGACAATTATCGTCGGTATTCTTTTTCTGCTGAAACTGATTATCGGCTGACAGACGTATATGAAACAGCAGTCCGGGGATTTTTCCCGGGCTGCTATTCAGCTTTCCCGTTCTCTGATTCTCTACCGATTTCCGGAATGATTTTTCTCATTTCTTCAATCACCGACTGGTGTTTTTCCCCGAAGTCAAACATGGTGTAGAGCCTTCTAAACATAGGAGCCAGAAACCGTGACCGCTTTTCTGCATCCCGCTCATGGGGTGTGCCGTAACGCTGGATCATCACCGTGACTGATGACGGGGAGGTATATTCACCAATGATCTCAAATCCGAATTTTTTATACATTTCTATATTTTTCACATCATTGGAAAAGCAGTCGATTACCACTTCCCGCATTCCCTGGGAGCGTCCATAGAGAAATATCAGGGAGACCAGTCCCAGAGAAACCAGGGTATTTCGCATTTCCGGCACCACCGCCAGACGAATGATCTCACCTGCATGCTCCTTGTCCTCAAAATATTTCTCGGCATCAAAATAGGTCTGTACCGGCAGGGGCGAGACATCCTTCGTCATGACCAGGGAAACAGTTCCAACCGGTTCGACTCCCTTGTAGGCAAGCAGATGCACAGCTTTATCATCCACATGTCTGTGAATAGTCTCCTCAATATATCCCTTTTCCCCAATAAGCACTTTCCGCTGGATAAAGAACACATCGTTGATATGGTGCTGCTTTTCTGCAAGCACAAAGCGGATTTGTTCGCTGCTTGTCTCCTGGGAGGGAAAGAAAATGGTAAATGATGCACCCTTCCCCTCCTCGCTTTCTACACTGATCCGTCCAAAATGCTTATTGACGATTCTGAAGCAGTTTGAAAGTCCGAGCCCAGTACCCTCTCCCGGGTTCTTTGTGGTAAAAAAGGGCGTAAACACCTGATTCAGGTGTTCCTTGGGTATTCCTGGACCAGTATCATTGATGGTGATGTATACAACTCCGTAGGATTCCTGGACCGTAAGGGCGAGCACACCTTTTCCCCCCATCGCCTGAAGAGCGTTCATAATAATGTTCAGGTATACCTGCTGAAGTTCCCCTGAGTTGATCCTTACTGACGGAGAGTCGATATAATTCCGGACAATCTCTATTTCAGAAAAATCCATTCCCCTGGCTGCAAGCTTCAGTGAGAATTCAAGCGCATCAATCACCTCGATCAAATCTCTGTCAGCATCCCGCTGCTCATCCCGTGCATACAGGGAAATTTCCCGGACTACATCAACTGCACTTTGTGAATACTGGAGAATGTCCTGCAGATATTCCAGGTGAGGAGAGTCCTTTTCCAGCTTCGTCATCATCAGTTCAGCAGTCCCGGTTATTCCATATAACGGATTGTTGAGGTCATGGGTTATTCCAGCAGCAAGAGAACCTATCTCCGCCATCTTAGCAGAAACCATCAGCTCTTCCTGCATTTTCTTTTCTTCAGAAACATCCTGGATGATTTCCAGAAACACCTGCCTTGAATTATGAAGTATTTTCACCGGATGAAACTGAAGAGAATAGGTCCTGCCTTCAACAACAGCTTCTCCTTCAGCTCTATGTCCAATCCGCAGAGACTCAGGTGCCCGGCAGAACCCGCAGGCCTTGGAGCAGCTGAAAAACAGCTTATAGCATTTCTCACCGATAATGTCTTCTCTTCTTCTCCCGATGAAGGTTACTGCGGCATTATTCACTTCAATAATGGAAAAATCAATATCTGTAAGAGCAAGGGGTGTTCCAATGCCGTTGAAGATTGATTCAAGTTTCGTATTGCTGATAATCAGTTCATTCCCCTGTGCTTTAATTCGTTCAAAAGAGATTGCATTGTTCACCGAAAGGGAGCACTGACCCGCAAGGATTTCAAGCGCCTCCTGTTCATACTGGGAATAGATTTTGCTTTCCCATGGAGCCCCAATGGCAATATATCCGTTTACTTCCCCTTTGAATATTAGGGGGATAAGTATGTTTGCTTCAGGAAAATCCCTGTGGAAGAGATATCCGCCGTAGGTATCACGGGACACAAGCAGTCTTGAGGTCGAATATTTTTTCATCCCTTCGATCTGGACAGTTGTTTGCTCACCTACGGTGATTTCAACGGTATCATTTACCTTCACCGGACCGTCATACCCGTAGGTGCTCAACAGTATGAACTGGTTATCAGATGCGCTGCCACGATAGGGCCTGACCAAACAGACAACCCAGTCAACATGTATGCCCGATGTAAGGCTTTGTATCACCTGGCTGCCTAGGGTATCAAGGTCAATGATAGTATTAAGCTTCTGGCTGAATTCCCTGATTTTCTGCTGGTAGGGGTGACGTCTGGGAATAATGACCAGATCTATCAGCATGGCTGCTGCATATCGTATGGGATAGACAATTAACACCGTAACAGACCCCATTAAAAGGGAGAGGATAATCTTGTTTTCATTTGTCACAAATGGAACCATCGGACTTGCCAGCAGCAACACAATAAAAAAGACCAGGGATGTAACTACCAGCAGCAGAGCTATGGAGAGAATTTTAAAACCTATTTTCGTATAGGAAACTAACCGATACCGGTACACACCGTAGAACAGGATCATAGCGTTTATCATCGATGCCAGGATATCAAAGGGGTATTTTCCTATCTCCTCATCAAGATTGAGAAGTATACCTCCCAGCATGATTCCAAGTCCGAGCATATACATCCGAAACAGAGCCTTAGTTCTCCTGGTGTATTCACGACGTCTCAGCTCTTTAAACATAAGTACAATCATAAGAAGCAGATAGAGATAGCTTGTGAGATAGGCTGAAAAAGAACCGCTTCCAAGCTGGTAGATGAACATTCCATCTTCAAAGACAGCACTGAGGACCACCCTGCCGGTAAAGTTTAAGTACATCAGCGGAATAATCAGTACATACGAAGTCCGTGCAATTCTCCGAATAAGTAAGCTGCGAATTCCTATGGTGTCCACGATGGAATGCACCAGAGCAAAGGGGGTGCTGAGCATGCCGATGAGCATGATGCGGTTCCAGAACAGCGGGGTCATGATGTCAATTCCCGAACGCATCATAAAGGAACAGAAGCTCCATACCGCAAGAAGCACTACATAGAGCTGAAAGGACCAGAAATAGTCTTTCTTGTTATACTGAAAAAACCCGAACACCGCAAAACAGATATATAATATACTGGCTGAAGCTGGAATAAGCTGGCTGATTGTTGACAAACCAAAATACATCACTTTATAGTATTCCTACAAGAGTTTAAGGATTATGTACATAGTATAAGGAAACCGGCATATTAGCAATGTAATTTTGTACACAGCAGCTGCTGCTGCATATTTTCTCGTTATTTTATATGATATCACTCAGATATATAAATTACCAAAACTGGTGCGTGCCGCATCTTTTCTCGGATTTCCCCTTACAGCCCTTCCTCCTGTTTCAGCGGCAGTCATCCATGATTCCTCTGCAGGCTCTGTGATCTCTGCTGTTCTCTGGACCGGGGTGATCATCTTTTCTGCCCTGATGATATATTCGGTGTTCATAGAACTCATGCTGTTTGCCCCGAAGGACGGTACAGCCTACCGGAAGGGCACCTACCGATATGTCCGGCATCCCGGCTGGATATGGTACACTGCAGTTCACCTGCTCATTGCCGTCATGTACTTCTCCCAGGAGGTGCTTCTCTTAATGCTCTGGTGCATTCTCCTGAACTTGACAGTTATTCTCATTGAGGATGCGGTGTTGTTTCCGAAACTCTTCAGTGATTACCCCTCTTATAAAAAGCAGGCCCGGTGCATATTGTAGACCGGGCCGACTCTGTGTTACCGTACCCTTAGCTGTGCATTCTCAAGAAGCATTGACAGCTTTTCTGCGGGGTTTTCGAACCTGCTGAGCAGAATCATGGAAGCAATAATGTAGGGCTTGTAGCTTGCCTCCTTGTACAAGGGGACCCGGTACCGCTCAAACACTGAAGCAGCAACCTCGCCCTCAGTGCAGCTGACCCCTGAGATATCTGCGGGAAGGCAGTGCATATACAGCGCTTTTCCATCCTTGGTCTGCTTCATCAGGTCTTCAGTGCATTCCCAGTGTTTGTATTTCGCATTTTCGGTAAGACAACGCTGCTCCAAAGCTTTCAAGTCATCCCATTTACCCTCTTCAACAAGGGATGTGCGCTCTTCCATAACTGCAAAGGGAGCCCAGCTTTTTGGATACACGATATCAGCATTCGTAAAGGCCTCCTCCATGGAAGAAACCCGCTGATACCTGCCGCCGCTTGCCTCTGCCTGCTTCAACGCTGTCTGTTCAACATCCTGCATCACATTGTATCCTTCAGGATGGGCGAGCACCACGTCCATACCAAATCGGGTAAACAGCCCTATGATTCCCTGAGGCACCGACAGCGGCTTTCCGTAGGACGGTGAATACGCCCAGGTCATGGCAATTTTTTTTCCCTTCAGGTTCTCAATTCCCCCGAAGTAGTTGATCACATGAAGCATATCTGCCATGGACTGGGTAGGATGGTCAACATCGCACTGCAGGTTTACCACCGACGGCCTCTGTTCCAGGACGCCGTCATCGAATCCTTCCTGCACAGAATCAGCAACTTCCTGCATGTACCGATGTCCCTTCCCGATATACATATCATCCCTGATGCCGATTACGTCGGCCATGAAAGATATCATATTGGCCGTTTCCCTGACGGTCTCGCCATGGGCAATTTGACTGGTCTTTTCATCAAGGTCCTGAACTTCCAGGCCTAGCATATTGCATGCACTGGCATAACTGAACCGGGTCCGTGTAGAGTTGTCACGAAAAATGGAAATTCCCAGTCCGCTGTCAAAGAGTCTGGTGGAAATATTCATCTCCCGCAGCGCCCGAAGGATTTCTGCAGTCTGAAAGACCGCAGTAATTTCATCATCAAGTTTTTTCCACGTATGGAAAAAATCGCCGAGGTACATCTGCCCGGTATCAAGCGATTCCAGCAGACTTATCATGTCTGTAACCTGTTTTGTATTCATGGTACTCCTGTTCTCCTTATGTCATTGGTCCGCTTACCGCGAACTCAGGTAATCTTTCCCAAACCCCGCAGAATCTTCTCCGGAGTAAAGGGCCACTCTCTGATCCAGACTCCCGCAGCATCATGAATCGCTGAAGCCAGGGCCGGTGAAGCACCGTTGCAGCTGACTTCAGAAATTGACTTGGCGCCGTAGGGGCCGTAGGGATCTTCGGTGTATATCAGATGGGCCTGAAAATCCTTCGGCAGGTCACCGATCATCGGAACTCCGTAATCCTTGAGGACAGGATTTACGCACACTCCGCGGGAATCAAACTGCATCTGCTCATAGAGGCTGTGGCCGATGGTCTTCAGCACACCTCCGTATATCTGACCAAGGGCCAGATCGGGATTCACCGGAGTGCCGCAGTCCTGAAGCGCATAATACTTCTGAACTTCAATCTCTCCGGTCTTCATATGAACAGCAACCTGACAGAAATGGGCCCCGTAGGGGAACGAAAAGTTCTCGGTAGTAAATGATGCATACCCCATCAGCTCACCGTCACCCTCCCCCGACTGGGCAGCCCTGGCGATATCAAGAAAGGAGACCTCTCCGCCCTCACCCCGGACCACCCCAGGGTACTGAACCTGAAGGCCGCCAGTATCCTCCTTGAGGATCTTAGCCGCAGTCTGCAGGATCTTTGTTTTTAAGTCCCTGGCGGCCTCCATGGAGGCGCTGCCGGAAAAATAGGTGCCGCTTGATGCATATGCACCGGTATCAAAAGGTGTGGTGTCGGTATCACCTGAAATAATCGATATCCGGTCCATGTCGACGCACAGCTGTTCTGCGGCAAACTTCACCGATACGGTATCAAGCCCTGTTCCCAGGTCCGCCCCGCCGGAATGGAGCATAAAGGTCCCGTCGGCAAGCATCCGAATATATGCGCAGGAATGGTCCAGCCCCGGCAGCCCTGACCCCTGCTGGATAATGGCAAAACCCCGCCCAATGCGGATGTCTTCATCGTCGCTTACGGGCTTCTCGTCCCAGTTCATCAGTTCAAGGCCCCGACGCAATGCTTCATCAAGGCCGCAGCTTTCAACAGGTGCCGCAGATCCCTCGCGTCCCTCTCCGAGACACTTAAGTATCTCCAGCATGGTGCCCTCCCTCACCCGGTTCTTTTCAATCAGCTCCAGATAGTCGATGCCAAGCTCTTCAGCCAGTTCCGCCATGGCGGTCATCAAGGCGAAGGAACCCTTGGGAGCGCCGTACCCCTGGTATGCGCCAGTTGGCGGGATATTCCCGTAATAGGTGGTTACGTCAAACTTCACATGATCGCAGATGATCAGGGGAAGTGATTTAGAACAAGCGTTCATCGGTACGGTGAGGCAGTGATTGCCGTAGGGACCGGTGCTGGCCTCTACGTTCATGTACATGGCCGTAATCTTTCCCTCTGCATCCGCTCCGAGCTTCACCGTGATGTCCATCACATGACGGGTGCTGTTGGCAATGAACTCCTCCTCCCTGGTGTAGCGGAAATAAACCGGACGACCGGTGATCCAGGTTCCGTAGGCGCACACATCCTCAAGCAGAATATCCTGCTTGGACCCGTACCCGCCTCCGACACGCTCCTTAATTACACGCACCTTGTTTTCATTGATCCCCAGCACCGCTGCAAGGATCCTCCTCAGGTGCCACGGCACCTGGGTTGATGCGTGAATAACCAGACGGTCTCCCTCCATCTTTGTATATGCCACATGGGTCTCAAGAGGAGTGCACTGCACCTGGCTCGATCGGTAGGTACGTTCAATCACCTTGTCAGCCTGGGAAAAGCCAAGTTCAATATCTCCGATGCCGCCGCTCACCGAAGCAGCAATATTCGCATGGGGATCAGCACCGATGGGAAACTGGTACACCACTTTTCCGTCCCGGGGATCAGCAGTTTTGTTATAGGCATCAAGGTCTTCAGGAGCACCGGCAGCATATTACACCACGCTGTTGTGAATGATCGGGGCATCCGGCGCCTTGGCAGCTTCAATGGTCATCACCGGTTTAAGCACGTCATACTTCACAGAAATCTTCTTCAGTGCCTCCAGGGCAATCTCATCAGTTTCAGCAACCACTGCAGCAACCCGGTCACCCGCATGACGCACCTTTCGGTTGAACATTCTCCGGTCATAGGGGGAAGGTTCAGGAAATCCCTGCCCAGCCTGGCCGTAATACACGTCAGGACAGTTCTCATGGGTAATCACCGCAAGAACTCCAGGCATTGCTTCAGCCTGGGAGACGTCAATGGAGGCAATATATGCATGGGCATGGGGGCTTCTGAGCATCCGCATGAAGCAGGCATCGGGATCAACAAAATCCTCCACGTAGGCCTTCATTCCCGCCGCAAGCTTCCGGGCATCAACTTTTTCCCGAACTTTCCCCACATGGCGAAGATCATCCCGGAATTCCGGGGCTGTTTCTGTCACATAGGAGGGGTCCTTCAGCCGCTGTGCAGCAAGCTCCACCGCATGAAAAAACTGCACATATCCCGCATCACGAATAAATATCCCGGAAAGGGCATCAGCAGCCTCTTCACGGGTCGGGGACTGGGTACGGGAGAAGAGCTCCTCCAGCACCAGCGCGGCGGCGGGTATATTATATCCCGACTGCACCACCCCGGAATCAACCAGGGCCTGCTGTATGACAGAAAGTCTTCGCCCCTTCATGAGGGACTCCGCCGTAGTGATCTCCCGTCCTGCAGCCTGCCCGAGCACCATCAGTGAAGCAAATGCCGGGGTTCCGTCAACTAAAACTGTGTCGCTGCCCGCAAACCCGTCACCGTCATCGCTGCTGCGCACGGTCCTGTACCCTTCACGCTTCAGCACCTTCTGCAGGTTTTCATGCAGATCACCGTGAACAGTTTTTGGTATTCCGTTTATCGTAAGATGTACTGACATGTGCTTATCCTCCATTTCGCCTCAGTTCCTGAAGAAACATCGAAACTGCTGTTCCTGCAAGGTACTGCTTGTAGGATGAGGTCCCGGAAATGTCGTCCTCGGGGAAAAAACACGCTTGAACAGCCCGTATAATCTGCTGTTCATTCCCATGATCTGCTGCGGCCTCTTCGACCTTGTGCAGCCGCACCAGTCCGGTACGGTATGCAGATGCAAACACCTTCAGCTCATGTCCCAGTGACACCGCAGCAGTGAGAGCAGCCTTTCCTTGCGAAGAACGGGAAAACCGTTTCTGCAGGACCGGAAGATCAATATCGGGAATGATGATCTTTGTTATCACAGTTCCGCGCAGGCTGCTGATGTC